>JACZSB010000283.1 GCA_022574435.1 Fidelibacterota bacterium | reverse complement strand
GCCGATAGTACCTTCTTCTCCCACTCCCACCATTGAAGCACAAAGCTAATGGGACATGATATCTTGCCGCTTGTTGCTGGTACTGTTGGCTCGGTTGGCAAGAGAGGCTTCAGAAGAGCATGCACGCGGTCCGGAGAAAGGTGCTCGTACTTCTCGATAGGGATTTCACGCAGCACTGTCAATTGAAAAAATATTTCCAAGTGCCTTGAGATGGTTCCGGTGGCCAAAGCATTCTCGTCGCTCCACATGATCCAAATTGAGTCATTATTTTCCAAGCCCCAAAGATATTCATCGTAACTCAGATAGAATAAACCAACGATATACATGGCGACTACGTACCAATTTGGAGCAGGGTAATTCGCGAGTTCGATAAGTTCTTCAGCAGCCGCTTCGTCCTCTG
Organism: Fidelibacterota bacterium; assembly: GCA_022574435.1. Taxonomy (GTDB): domain Bacteria; phylum Fidelibacterota; class Marinisomatia; order SCGC-AAA003-L08; family TS1B11; genus JACZSB01. The sequence goes on along the minus strand of JACZSB010000283.1, from coordinate 3,680 downwards.
CATTCCGAAAAAAACTGTCGTCCTCGATATCGGGACAGTTTTCGGATAATGCAATAAGTTCGTCCGTCATGAATTGAGCTTCCTCATCGCTCAGCTGGGATCTCCCATGAGTTTCCTTGTCCATGTTAATACCCTTTCATTTTGTTCTTTTCACCTTATACCAAGAGGTAGTGAACCAAATGTCCCCTTTGAACCTCGAGTATCAGTTGCGTCATTTCATATTTCACACCACTAGAAAATAATCCCCAAGGTCCACCTCCGCTACCTCTGCATCTCTCAACATCCTATGTGATGTTGTTATGGTCCAAAGCCCAGGCTGCTTCCAATTGCCAATGTTCAGGTCAAGCGCCTTAAATGCCTTACGAAGCTGCCGATTTACAGTGTTGCGAGTGACTTCAGGATCAATCTCGGTAAAACTGGCCCCATCAAAAAACATGGCATGCAAGACGTCTACTACTGCCTTTGCAGAATAGCCGCCCGCATCTTCGATATACTGAATTATTTGCTCGAACGTGGGTTGGGTGATGATGAAAATAAATTTGCCTCGTCCCTCCTCATGGGCATTCCTCCAGCATTCAATAATTCGGCGATCTTTTCTGCGCCTCCATCTAGCCTTCCGGCGCTCTTCTCCCATAGCTAATTCATAGCCTCGAATGGCTATGTTTGCTCCGTGGAGAGCTTCCCTGAAATCATCCGCTAATTCTTTGAGTTCATCATCTGACGATGCGTCCAAGTTTGGGAAGTCCGGTTCACTGCTAATGGGCGTATTGTTAGTGTCACTGCCGTCCATCATCAATTGTCACGCGATTCAATATGGCCAACCTCATTGACGTTGGGGATAGATGCGTATACGCGGAACCGTATACGGGAATGGGGGTTATCTGCGGTTCTTTGCGGTTGTTTGCGCTCTAGAGGTAAAAACTGGTGTAGTGGCCAAATGACAAAAATGCCGACGAGAAACAAAACTCCCGTCGACAAATTCGATGTCGGGGCGATATGATTTGAACCTTCGACCCCCTGCTCCCAAAGCAGGTGTGCTGGAAATTAATCCTCGATACAGACAATTGTTTACTAGCAATCAATAAAATCCGCATGATATGGGCTTGATTCCGATGGAAATCCTCCTATTTCAGCAGCGCCACCGCTGAGGAGGTAGGGTTGGTGGGTGTACCCATATGACAGTGGGAATAGGTTGACCGGGATGGGCGGCAATGGGAGCAGGAGAATTGGAACTTGGGGCGCCAAAGTTCATTAAACTGTGTAACCCAGACTAAATGCTACCCGGTTGAGGGCGGCGAAACCAAACACGAGGGAGTATAGACGAATGAGACATGTTTCATCAATCGCAAGGGCGCTGGCCATATTGGCCGTAGGGATAATGTTCACAGCCACCGCTCAGGCGCAGGACTTGAAAGTCACGACCGCGGTAGTGGTGGAGGAATACACCGAGGTCTGCACATATAAGATCAGCGGAGTGGGTGAGAATACGGCCGGGATGGTCTGCTCTAATTGCACCAAGCGGGTAGAGTCGGCCCTCCTGGATATCGAGGGCATCATATCTGTGGATGCTGTCGATTATAAGACCGGAACGGCCACGGTCACCATTGCCAAAAAGTCTCAGGCGAAGGAACTGATCCCCGACGCCATCGCGGAAGTCAACTTTATGGCCACGCTGGTTGAAGCAGTCGAAGAGAAAGAGCCAGCCACCGACCTGCAATAAAAGGGGCTGAGCCGTCAGGGGGGAATTTCCGGCGGCGGACGGCCAACATTGCTGGTAGGACGGATGGCTCTACCGGGACGCTGGCGCGCCCTGGGAGTGCCTCCCTACTGAAATAGTCAGGTAGTTATAAACCTGACAGAGAGCCCCACGGGTCGAGAGATCTGTGGGGCTTATTGTTTTTTGCCAACCTCCAGTAGTATTAGAGCCGGGGGAGATATGACCGGCGAAAGTTTTTATGCTGGGGCCCATGAATATCCCCATAACAGGCCCGGCGGCCCTCATTGTCCGGCAGTGCGAAAATCCAGTAGTACCTTGCCGAAGTTGCGGCGGTCTTGGATGTAGTCGTGTGCCTGGCGCGCCTGATCGTAAGGGAAAATCCTATCCACTACCGGATTGATCCGCCCTGCGGCCAACCATTCCAGCAGCTCGGTAAAGGCCTTGTGCACCGGGCCCGGCCGCGAGTCCAGCTGCCCCAGGTGAAAGCCGTAAACCCCCTTGTTTGAGTTCATCAGCCGCAACGGCGCCAGCCGCACTGTGTGCAACTCCCACAGCATCCGCAATAGCCCGGGCCGCAGACGGGTGCGACCCATATTCTGCTGCACGCCGTACAGGATGAGGGTACCCAGAGGCGCCAGCGCCTTTAGGCTGCGCAGGGCATGGGCGGGACCCTGGGCGTCCAGAATCAAGTCCGCCCCCAGGCCTGAGGTGGCTCTCTTCACCTCCGCCACAAAGTCCACGGTGCGGTAGTCGATGCAGAGCTCCACCCCCATCTCGCGCAGTCGCTCATGCTTGGCAGCCGATGCCGTGCCGAAGATGCGCGCCCCGACGTTAACCGCCATCTGGATGGCCGCTGTACCAACCCCACCTCCCGCGCTGTGGATCAGCACCGTCTGCCCCGGCTGGAGATTCCCCTGGGTGAACATCATGAGGTAGGCTGTGAGAAATGTTAATGGCAGGGCCGCGGCCGCTTCCAGGTCAACGCCGGGTGGTACCGGGCGAACCTGCTTCTGATCGACCAGCACCAAGCTGCTGTAGCCTCCGAAACGGGTGAGAGCGCAAACCCGGTCTCCAGGTGAGAAGTCGTCCACACCGCTACCCGTGCTCTCAATGGCGCCGGACACTTCCAGCCCCAGCACCATCGGCGCTTCCGGTCCGCCGGGATACAGCCCCATGCGTGCCATGAGATCGGCGAAATTGATGCCTGCGAAATGTGTCCTGATAAGCACTTGGCCCTCACCGGGTTGACCAATGTGCGCATTCACAACTTTAAGTACGCCTGGCCCGCCCCGGCGCGCCGCCTGCACCTGCACCGTTTCGTGCTCTCTGCCCTTCTCTACACCGCTCGACCGGTTGAGCCTCTCTGCACGCGCATCTTGTTGTTGCCTGTTAACATTCATTCGTGTTTATCCACCAATGATATTTTGCCCCTGTGAGATTGACCCTTCAGAAACATCCATTTTTTGGACTTCGGGAGCTGGGATGCCCCCATGACAGGCCTGGTTGCTTCACGAGCGGATGAGTCATCCCTGGTTCGTTTTCCGCTTGTGGCATGAGATTTCTCCATGTACATCGTAGAAGCAATGTGACCTGATGGGGGGCATTTGAAGAAGATTCCAGGCTGACTCCGAACATAGTTCCTATTTAATCATCTGATGATGCAGTTCTCCAATGTCACCCTTTTTTTCCATAAAAATCTGTTCGAATTTAATTTTTGACTTATACGGTTCTTCGCCAAGCTCAATTTTTAACCCATCCCCTTCCGACATGTATTGCGAATAAATATATAGCCCTTTGCCTCCTCCCTGGTCCATAACACAGCGAAATTCAGGTAGGTACATTCTCACTAGGCCTTTCTGATTAACCCGCCAGGCAATATGCTCCGCAGCGACGGTAGCCTGCATAAATGCCAAATGGCCCTGTTTGGGACCGGGGTTACCAATTCAGTCTCCAACGGCATCGA
>JACZSB010000282.1 GCA_022574435.1 Fidelibacterota bacterium | reverse complement strand
GATTTTGAACTATGAGAAAATCTATATAATACGGCTCTGTAGCCTTCACGGTAATTGGGTCACAAGTTCGGACTGAATTTCCCTTGTAAAAATGGTTGGTTGAGGAACTGATAAAGTTTAAGCTATCCGTACCAACTTATTACCCAGTATTCCATGTTGGGGATTATCTCAGGATGCTGCTATGAGATACAAATCGACTCTCATTGTTCTAATCGCCGTGGTATTTTGCGCGTGTGCCAAATTTATTCCGAGGCGCATTGGACCCCCACCGGATGTTTCTGTGGAAATCACCCCGGAGCGAGTTGCCCTGGGTAAGAAATTGGCCGAGGGGATCATGGCCTGTGGATCATGCCATACGACCGGCAGTTTTGAGGGCGATCCTCAGCAAGATATGTACCTGGCGGGCGATGTTGAATATGGCAAATTTGAAGGCAAAATTGCAGTCCCCAACATAACGCCGGACAAGGAGACAGGAATTGGCGCCTGGACCGATGGAGAATTAATCCGGGCAATTACCAAGGGGCTGAGCCGGGATAACCGCATCTTGCTGCCTACGATGCCATGGGCGAACTTCGGCGCCGCATTAACCGATGAAGAAGCTCAGGCTCTGGTAGCCTACCTGCGGACGGTACCGGAGCCGGTCAGGCATGAGGTGGAGGCCACCGATTTAACGATGATTATGTCTTTCTTCACATTGACGGGCATGGCATATAACACATACGCCAAAGACCCCTTTTATACGGATTACGAACCAAATCTTGCAACTGCCGAGGGACGCGGCAAACGGCTCGCTTATCTGGGCGCATGTGTCGATTGCCACGTATATGCTCCTAAATTCGAGCCACAGTTCGGTTCGTTGGCGGGAGGCATGATCGTGGATGTACCTGGAATACCAGTCATCTTCTGTTCAAACCTTTCGCCGGATATTGAGACGGGGATTGGCAGCTTTAGCGATGAGGAACTTTATAATGCGATCAAGTACGGCATGCGCTTGCGCCCACTGCCCGATAACGAAATGGTGCGATGGCCCATGATGGCCCGGATGACTTATCACACCTCACTTACCGATGAGGAGATTGACGACCTCACTGCGTTCCTGCGCTCTCAGCCGCCGCTGAGGAACGACGTGCTGGAACTGGAAGCCAAAGCGGCCGAAAAGGGGAAGTGAGCGAACCAGGAAGCAACGACTATCCCACTCAAATTCATCTATTGTAAATGGGATTAATCCCAAGAACCTGGAGCCCGGAATCCTCTGTTCTTATGGCTCATATTCCATGGCGCCTGCAGACCACGGTTACACTACTCAACTTCCGGTTTCTCCCCCCGCAGCCTCTTGATCTTACTGCGCTGGCGCTTGCTCTCCAGGCGACGTTCCGTGGAGGCTCTAGTAGGTCTAGTTTTAACTCTGGGCTTGGGTGGCTGAGACGCTCTCCTGATTAAACCAATTAATCTGCTCAGGGCATCAGCTCTATTTTGGTACTGGGTTCGATGCCTCTTGGCCTCGATTATCAGAATGCCCTCACTATTGATCCGCCTCCCGGCAAGTTTCAATAGCCGCTGCTTGACGCCTGCGGACAATGATGGCGACCCGCTCACGCTAAAGCGCAGTTGAACCGCGGAGGCCACTTTATTGACGTTCTGACCGCCGGCGCCTGATGAGCGGATAAACTCCTCTCGTATTTCACTTTCGCCAATGCTTATGTTGGCAGTGACCTGTATCATGTGGCCCATCTCAGCATATACGGAACTTACTGCTATAGCATGGAATTTCTGGTGCGGCTGTCGAGCCCGTCCCTCGCCAAATCTCTTTATTTGGGGCCCAAACAACTATCCTCGATCTTAAAATTGACTTTTTGGATGGAGTGCGCCCTAACCAGGCAGCCCCGTCCAGCTGCCGGTCATTCGTCAAAAAATGGTGCAATATTTCTGCCCGAACTACGTCTACCCTGGTATGGACTACAACCCCGCCCCTTTATCCGTCCCGGCATTGGCGGGTGCTTCAAGTGGACCCCAGCCGTCCAGCGGCCTTAGCTTAGGGTTCCATGATAAGCGCCAACCAGAGCTGGGCCTCATGACGGCTGCCCAGGCCCAGCGCCGCCGGTCCATCGATCGCATAGTGCGGGACTATCGCCAGCGCCTGCTGAGTTTTATCCGCTGGCTGGCCCCCACCCGGGCAGATACGGAGGATATCCTCCAGGACGTCCTCTATCAGTTCACCGTCAGCTTTGATGATATTCGCTCGCTGGAAGACACCGCGGCCTGGCTGTTTCGGGTGGCCCGGAACCGGGTCACCGATCTGGCTCGCAAACCTTCGCTGGGGCGGCAGTTGGACCCGGCCGCCGGCATTGAGGGCTATCTGCTGGAGGAACTGCTACCGGACCCGTCCGCCGGTCCTGAACGCCGTTTCCTGCAGGCGGAGATGGCCCAGGCTATCGAGGCGGCCCTGGAGGCGCTGCCTGAGCCCCAAAGGGATGTTTTCATCTGGCACGAACTACAGGGGTTGAGTTTTAACGAGATAGCGGAACTCACCGGGGAGCCGTTAAATACGCTGCTGTCACGCAAGCGTTACGCGGTGTTGGCTTTGCGGGCCCGGCTGAAAGATTTGAAATCGGATTAAGTTTAAAAAGGAGCAATAATCATGCATATGCGTAAACATAACCCCTGGCGCTTTGCCCTATTCATTGTCGCAGCCCTAGTGGCATTCGGCGGCGTGACCATGCTGCTGTGGAACTGGCTGGTACCGACCCTGCTCAATGGGCCCGCCATCACTTTCTTCCAGGCCCTGGGTATCCTGGTGTTGTCGAAAATACTCTTCTCAGGTGGGCACCGACGCCACTGGGGCCCGTGGTCCCATCACGATTGGCGCGAGAAACTCCATGAGCAGATGGAGGCGGACCAACACGGCGCCGCCACTGAAGATGATCCTGGGGACGCTAAACCGGCATAAGGCCGGCTGTTCCCTGTCGGGGGGCATCCCTGCATAATCAGATCAGCCACCCCCGCGCCACCGCCGGCGTCACCTCGGAGTACGGCCTTCACCTGCAGCAGGCCTACCACCTGGAGCGCGCCAACAAATGGTCCCGGCTGCCTGGGATCAAGGTACGACCATCCGCCTGGTGAACTGAGGCACACCGGCTTGGAGTGGGGGAGGCTAGGGCGGCGGCAGCCCGTAAAGCTTGCGTCGTTGCAACCGTAATGCCTCCTGTCCACGGACAAGTGTTCCACCCTGAAGGTCCAACCTGAGGACTAGCCGCCTAGTATACCGGTCAGCGCCGCCTGCCGGTGGCCAGCGTCACCGGCCTGGTGCCCAAGCGTATCGTTAAAGTTCTTGAAGTGGTCGATGTCCAGCAGGATCAGCGTCAGGTCGTCGCCCGAGCGGCGCTGGGCGGCAAACAACTCCGGCAACGCGCGGTCGAGTACCCGACGGTTTCGCAGCCGCGTCATCGGCTCGGTGTCGGCGTCGCGCTCGGCGTGGCGCAGGGCGCGCTCGACGTCCCGCGTCTTGGCATCGATCTGCGTTCGCACCGTCTGGCGAAGCTGATTCGCTTCGGACTGCCAGCGCGAAATGTCGCGGCGCATGCCGTCCGCGGCGCGAACCGCCTCCTTCAACTCGACTAGCGCCGGTTCCTCCAGGGCCGCCGCCGAGACTTCCCCGTGCAGATTACATACGGTCTTGGCCGCGCGTCGGATCGGTGCGACGATCGCCGCTTGCAAGAAGGCGAAGCTCAGCACGAGCCCCACCACCGCCGACGTGCCGAGCATCGTCAGCCACAGCGCCGCCCCGCCGCGCCCGCTCTGGCCCAGGTCAACAATGGCGGCCAGCGTCGAGCCGTCGCCGCGCGGGATCGAGAGCAGATAATAGCGCTCCGACCGCTCGCCGCGCAGCACGAGCGGCTTGAATTCGCGCTGCGCGCCGCCCAGACCGACCTGGGGGAGAATCTCCTCGCGCGGCAGCGGGATGCGCCGCCGAAACTCGAGTCCCGCGCCGCCCGCGTCGAACACCCCGGCCCAGCGCACGCGGGCGCTCTCCCCGGCCAGCCGGTCGATCCAGTCCAGACTCTCGACCGAACCCGCGGGAGCGTCCTCGAGA
>JACZSB010000032.1:15615-16042 GCA_022574435.1 Fidelibacterota bacterium | reverse complement strand
CAGGTTGCCGTCCATCTGACCCCATTTTCGGAATCGGATATCTCCGCCTATCCCCTGCTGGGGGTCTGGGTCCTCGGTTTGTGCGAAGGACTGCTCAAGCCAGGCTGACACTAGCACAACTATGATGAAAGAATAATAATGCCGCGACATCACTTGAACTCTATGGAAAGTAAGTTAAAAGGCAATGGTTAATCCCATTTGTACACGCCTTGGTTCGGTATAGTAATCAGGGCGGGTAAACCACTCGTCTAGTGTATTATCCCTTTGAGCTCTTCCCTTTCCACCCAAATATACGAAATCTACGGTAATTTGTCAATCCGTCGGCGCTATATCTGCTAGAGCATTATCGGCCTGAAACCGTGGATAGCCAATAGTTGTTGCCCCTCGGGTTGAAAAGCGGTAATCTAAGCGACCATTTTAGTCGTAA
>JACZSB010000032.1:0-15605 GCA_022574435.1 Fidelibacterota bacterium | reverse complement strand
CTTTTCAACCCAATATACAGAATCAGCGGTGATTTGTCAAGTCGAAGGTGATTTATCGCCGAGGTATTTTCCGCCTGAATCGCGGAGCGCCAATAGTTGTTGCCCCGGGGGTTGAAAAGCGCTAATATAGGCGACCATAATAGTCGTAATTAGTATAGTTATGTTGAAACTTACCAAAAAAACCGAATACGCCCTGCTGGCCCTGGGGCACCTTTACCAGGCCGGCCAAGACGCCGCCATAAACGTGCGGGAGATGGCCGATACTTACCGGATACCGTTCCCGGTGCTCTCAAAGGTAATGCAGCACCTGGCCCGGGAGGGCTATGTAGAGCCCACCAAGGGGGCCAAAGGCGGCTACCGCATCCGGGAGGAGCTGGCCCAGCACGATATGTGGCAGTTCCTGGAAGACATGGAGGGCCCCCTGGGGCTGGTGGACTGTATCACTATGCCGGACTGCGAACAGGAGTCGGCCTGCACGATCCGCTCACCACTGCATGCCATCAACGACACCATCGTGTCTGTTTTCCACCGCATGAGCCTGGCTGACGTGTTCCGTTATCCATCGGTCGCCGGTCCTGTAACCGGTGCATCCAGCGCGCCAAAGTAACTACACCCATTACGAGGATATTAGCCATGACCAGCGACCGCCAGATCATAGATAGCATCACCAGCCAGGAGTATAAGTACGGTTTTGTCACCGACATCGAGCAGGAGACCATCCCGCCCGGCCTGAGTGAAGCTGTGGTGCGATTGATCTCATCTAAAAAGAATGAGCCGGATTTCATGCTCCAATGGCGTCTGAAAGCCTACCGCCGCTTTGTCCAGCTGCAGGCTGATAATAAAGAGCCTCATTGGGCTAAAGCGGAATATGAACCAATTGATTACCAGGCCATCAGTTATTATTCTGCCCCCAAGGATACACCGGAACTGTCCAGCCTGGACGAGGTGGACCCTAAGCTGCTGGAAACCTACACCAAGCTGGGCATCTCTTTGCTGGAGCAGAAACGGCTGACCGGCGTTGCGGTGGACGCGGTGTTCGACTCGGTTTCGGTGGCCACTACCTTCAAAGACGCCCTGGCCGAAGTGGGCGTTATCTTCTGTCCCTTCTCCGAGGCTGTGCAAAAGCATCCCGAACTGGTGGAAAAGTACTTGGGTTCGGTAGTTCCTTATACGGATAATTTCTTTGCCACCCTGAATTCGGCCGTCTTCAGCGACGGCTCATTCGTGTACATACCTAAAGGGGTGCGTTGTCCAATGGAACTATCCACTTACTTCCGCATGAATGCCGCCAAAACCGGCCAGTTCGAGCGCACCTTAATCATCGCCGACGAGGGGAGCTACGTCAGCTACTTAGAAGGCTGTACGGCTCCCATGCGCGACGAGAACCAGCTGCACGCGGCGGTGGTGGAGCTGATAGCTCTGGATGACGCCGAGATCAAGTATTCCACCGTACAGAACTGGTATCCCGGTGATAAGAATGGAGTGGGGGGAATCTACAACTTTGTCACTAAGCGCGGCGCCTGCCGGGGGGTCAATTCCAAGATCTCCTGGACCCAGGTGGAGACCGGTTCGGCCATCACTTGGAAATATCCCAGCTGTATCCTCCAAGGGGACAATTCAATCGGCGAGTTTTACTCGGTGGCCCTGACCAATAACTACCAGCAGGCCGACACCGGCACCAAGATGATCCACCTGGGCAAGAACACCCGCAGCACCATCATCTCAAAGGGGATCTCCGCCGGCCACGGCCAGAATACCTACCGCGGGCAGGTTAAGATTATGCCCGGGGCCACGGGCGCCCGTAACTATTCCCAGTGCGATTCACTGTTGGTGGGTGACCAGTGCGGCGCGCACACTTTCCCTGATATTGATGTGCGTAATTCGACAGCACGCATGGAGCACGAGGCCACCACCACCCGTATCGGGGAGGACCAGATTTTCTACTGCCGGCAACGGGGGCTGAGCACCGAGGAGGCAGTTTCCATGATCGTTAACGGCTTTTGCCGCGATATATTCCGCAAGCTGCCTATGGAATTCGCCGTTGAAGCCCAGAAGCTTCTCGAGCTGAGTTTAGAGGGCAGTGTGGGATAGTGGCAGTGGCAGTCGGCAGTAGCAGGGGCGGCTTGGTCGAAATGTTAAATGATTAATGTTAAATGTTGAATGCCGATGAATATTCGGGAATTGAATAATAACCATTCACTGAATCAGGATAAAAATATAAGAATGCTTGAGATTAAAGACTTACATGTGAGCGTTGAGGGCCAGGAGATTCTCAAGGGGATTAACCTGTCGGTGGGTGCCGGGGAACTGCACGCCTTGATGGGACCCAACGGCTCGGGCAAAAGTACCCTGGCCCAAGTGTTGGCGGGCCGCGACATCTACCAGGTCACAGCGGGAGAAGTGTTGTTCGAGGGTCGCGACCTGCTGGCCCTTACTCCTGAGGTGCGGGCCCGGAAAGGGCTGTTCCTATCGTTCCAGTACCCGGTGGTGATTTCCGGTGTGAATAACATTTATCTGCTTCAGGCGGCGCTGAACGCCCGGCGCAAAGAACGGGGTGAAGAGGCGCTGGACGCTGTGGATTTCCTGGCCCTGGTGCGCAACCGCCTGCAGGCCGTGCAAATGGATGAAAGCTTCCTCTACCGGCCGGTGAATGAGGGCTTCTCGGGTGGCGAGAAAAAACGTAACGAAATCCTACAGATGTTGATTTTGGAACCGAGCCTGGCAATCCTGGATGAGACCGATTCGGGCCTGGACATCGACGCCCTTAAGATCGTGGCCGAGGGTATCAACAATTTCCGTACGCCCCAGCGATCCTTCCTGGTGATCACCCATTACCAGCGTCTGTTGAGTTACGTGGAACCGGACCAGGTGCATGTGATTTCGGAAGGCCGGATAGTGAAAACCGGGGGACCGGAGCTGGCCCACGAGCTGGAGGAACGGGGCTACGGTTGGCTCCAGGGAGGGCAGCCAGGCGTTACCGCCAAGGCAGCCGTAGGGCCGTGACCGAGCTCGCTACCAAAGGCGAGCGGCACTCCGGGGCGGCTTACCGCGATCGGTTCGAGCTCCTGCAAAAGGAGAATTTCTTTCCGGCGGCCGACTGGATGCGACAGCAACGGCAGGCGGCGATCAGCCGCTTCGTAGAGCTGGGCTTTCCCACTACCCGCTGGGAACAATGGCGGCACACCAATGTGGCGCCGCTGATTGCCACCGAGTTTGCCCAGCCGATGGAAAGCCAGGTGGCACTCGATGCCATCGCCCCATTGTTGCTTGATGGCCACCCTTACCTGGTTTTTGTGGGTGGCAGCCTGTCCCAGGAGCTCTCCAGCAACGATGATTTGCCATCGGGAGTCACTCTCACCGGCTTGGAAGGGGCCTTTGACCTGGCGCCCGAGCTGCTTGAGGAGCACCTGGGCCGTTATGCTCTCTGGGAAGACCAGCCCTTTGCCGCCCTGAACACCGCTTTTTGGACCGATATAGCCGTTATTCACGTGGCGCCCAATGTCATCCTGGACCGGCCCATCCGCGTGATTCATTGGGCAACGGCCAACGGCCGGCCGGTCATGACATCACCTCGCACACTGATTATCGCCGAGACCGGCAGCCGAGTGGTGGTCCTGGAACAGTTTGTCAACCTGGAAGAAGGCAGTAGCTGGTTCAACGCCGTAACCGAGATTGTAGCCGGACCCAACGCAGTGGTGGAGTGTGTGCAGGTGCGCCAAGGTGGACCTGGAAGCTTTCAGACCACCTTTACCGCGGTGCACCAGGCCGCCGATAGCCGAGTCCGGTTGCACAGCCTGACAACCGGCGGCCGCCTCACCCGGGTCGATATATCCGCCAATCTGGCCGAACCGGGGGCCGAGTTGATCCTGGGGGGCCTTTACCTGGTGCGCGGCCGGGAACACGTGGACCACCATACCCGTATCGACCACGTGGCGCCCCACTGCACCAGCCGGGAGAATTATAAGGGGATCCTGGACGACGAGGGCCAGGGCGTATTCAACGGCCTGGTGGTGGTGCACCCGGATGCCCAGCAGACCGACGCGATGCAGTCCAACCGCAACTTGATGCTATCGGACAATGCCCTGGTGCACACCAACCCCCAGCTGGAAATCTACGCCAACGACGTGCGCTGCACCCACGGCTCCACGGTGGGGCAGTTGGAGGAGGAGGCCCTGTTTTACCTCCGCACCCGGGGGCTGGCGGTGCCCGAGGCCCAGCGCCTGCTGATAGATGGTTTCGCCGAAGAGGTGCTGGCCCTGGTGAATAATCCCGCTCTGCGGGGCAGCCTGGAGCAAACGGTTCAGGCCTGGATTACTGCCAGGGAGTTGGCCCGTGACTGAGCTGCGGGATCTCTACCAGCAGTTGATCCTGGACCACAATCAGCATCCCCGCAACTTCGGGGTATTGGAGGGCGCCGACCTGATGGCCCGGGGCAATAATCCGCTCTGCGGCGATCAGCTGGACCTTTACGTGGCGCTGGAGGATGACAGCATCAAGGATATTCGGTTCGAGGGCAGCGGATGTGCCATCTTCAAATCCTCTACCTCCATTATGACCACTGTGGTCAAGGGTAAAACCAGGGGGGAGGCGCTGGAAATATTCGAGCGCTTTCATCGCCTGGCCACTACCGGTGAGGTGGATTCCGCTGAAATGGTTAAATTGGCCGCCCTGGCGAGTGTGTACAAGTACCCGGTGCGGGTGAAGTGCGCATTGTTGGCCTGGCGCACCCTGGAGACCGCGCTCCAGGAGCAGGGTGAAATTGTATCTACGGAATAATATAGGGAGGCGCAACCGTGCAGCCACGTGAACGAGTAATCTTAAACCGTGATTGCCAGGCGATGCTGATACCAAACGGCGATCCCATTTCCCTAAATAAGGGGCAGGAGGTGGAGATCACCCAGTCCCTGGGGGGCAGCTATACTGTTATCGTAATGGGCAATATGGCCCGTATCGCCGGTGAGGATGCCGACGCCTTGGGCAAGGCGCCCTCAGATGTATCGGACCAGAAGCAACCATCGGTGGCCGGCGACAGCATAGAGGCCATGATCTGGGAGCAGCTAAAACTGTGCTTTGACCCGGAAATCCCGGTGAATATAGTGGACCTGGGGCTGGTCTATGACCTGCAGATCACCCCGGCAGCCAACGGAGAGGGACAGACTGTTCGTATCCAGATGACGCTGACGGCTCCCGGCTGCGGCATGGGCTCGGTGATTTCCGAGGATGTGCGCCAAAAAGTGTTGTCAGTCACTGATGTCTCCGAAGCGGCGGTGGAGCTGGTCTGGGACCCAACGTGGAATCAGAGCATGATGTCCGAGGGTGCTAAACTGCAACTGGGTTTCCTGTAAGTGACCCAGGCTGCCGTAGACGCGACCGAATCGCTTCTGGATGTAGAGCGGCTGCGGGCCGATTTTCCGGCCCTGGCTCAGACCGTCAACGGCCGGCCGCTGGTCTACCTGGATAATGCCGCCACTACCCAAAAACCGATCTCGGTCATCGAGGCGGTAAGCCGCTTTTACCGGGAGGATAACGCCAATGTCCACCGGGCCATATACGAGTTGGGCGAACGAGCAACCCGGGCCTACGAGGGCGCCAGAGGCAAGGTGGCTGATTTAATCGGCGCGCCGGAGCGCAGCATTGTGTTCACCAGCGGCACTACCGAGTCCATCAACCTGGTGGCCTATGCCTGGGGACGGCACAACTTGGGTCCCGGTGACGAGATAGTGATCACCGCCATGGAGCACCACAGTAACCTGGTGCCCTGGCAATTGGCCGCCCGGGATACCGGCGCCACCCTGCGGCACATTCCGCTCACAGATGATAACCTGCTGGACTTAGAAGCCGCCCGGACGGTTATCGGCGAGCGCACCAAAATGGTGGCCCTGGTGCACAAGTCCAATGTTTTCGGGGTGGTCAACCCGGTGGCGGAGATCACTGCCCTGGCCCGGGAGGTGGGGGCGCTGGTGTTGCTGGACGCCGCCCAGAGCGCACCGCACTTTAGAGTGGACGTCCAGGAGCTGGACTGTGATTTCCTCGCTTTTTCGGGGCACAAAATGCTGGGACCCACCGGTGTGGGCGTACTCTACGGCAAACCGGAGCTGCTGGAGGCGATGGAACCGTTCCTGGGCGGTGGGGAGATGATCAGCAGCGTGAACCTGACTGAATCGACCTGGAACGAAATCCCCTGGAAGTTCGAAGCCGGGACGCCCAAAATAGCCCAGGCGATAGGGTTGGGGGCCGCCATCGATTACCTGGAGGAGGTGGGAATCGACCGGGTGACAGCCTACTTAGGCCAACTGAGCGATCACGCCCGGCAAGTGCTGTCGGCCGTGCCCGGCGTGACCCTGTTTACCCCCGCTGTGGGCAGCGCCGTCTTTTTATTCAACCTCGAAGGAATCCACCCCCACGACCTGGCCCAACTGCTCGACCAGGAAGGAATCGCCGTGCGGGCCGGGCACCATTGCGCCCAACCGGCCATGGCGCACCTGGGGGTGGCCGCCACCGCTCGGGCTAGTTTCTACATCTACAACACATTTGAGGAGATCGATCGCCTGGCGGAAGGATTGAACCAGGCCCGCCGCTTCATGTCCGGCTAAGCCCGGTCTCACCTAATTGATCTTACCTTAGGAATCCTCCAATAGATAAGGCCTGAACAGGTGCTCAAACTGGGCCAGTTCGGTCTCGATGGAGCCGGTGAGCACCTGGCCGAAGGTATCGAGCACGATCAGCGCATTCAGGTTGGCATCCTGGGATACAGCCTGTTTGAGGTAATCACAAAGACTGCTATTGATGAGCCCGATCCGGCGGTAGATACTCATGAGTTTTACCAGGTCCCAATCGGCTGCCAAACCGCGCTTGTGCCGATAATATTGGGCCAGCAGGTAGGTGGAAGCCGCTCTAAAGATAGTTTCCTCCAGGTTGGCAAACGGTAAATGTAAGCTAATCATGGGCCGCAGAAAATCGAGGGCGGGACAGCCGCTGGTGACCATGATCAATCCCAGCAACGAACTTAGCGCTTCCTGAACGGGGATTTGCCGCTGGGAGACGGTACGCTCAGCCGATTCCACCGTCACGTCCGCCCGATCGAAAGAAGCCACGTCACGGAACTGCACCACTACTGCGGCGATATTCTGAATCAACTGACATTGTGCGCCCGGTTTAGGGCGCAATTCGCACTCTGTGCAAGGCCAGCTCTCATTCTGCGCCCAGGCCGGCAACTCCAGGTCGGCTGGGGGCAGGTAGTCCATCGTGACCGGGTCGAGATTCACCTGGCAGACGATGTTTTGACCATCGGGGAATGAAAATGTATAGCGGTAGCTGTGATCGGAAACGTCCGGCACGATAGAATCTCCTGGGGTATTTATTAGAACAGCCGCGAATTGTGCGGCGCGCCGCAAATGTAATGATAAATCCACCCTTGATGGGGAAAAACCTCCTTACCGCAATCGGCGGCTAAAAAGAGTATCTCTTCTCCAGCAGGGTGATAAAAGCAATGGCCTTGGAAGAAAATTTTGGGGATGTGCTCTCAGGCATGATGGCGGCCAGGTGGTACAGCTGGAAAAAAGCAAAGGGGTTGCCTACTCTATCCACAAGTTGTTGGTTGCCAAATCGGCTGAGTATGATCGATGTCATGTAGTAGCCCACGGCGTGGCCATCCATTGGCAGCATTTCCCGCATCCGGCGGCCCAGGTCGGCATAATTGCGGCGCCGGGCCGCCATCAGTTCCAAAAGATTATTCAGGCTGTCAAGCGCCGCCGGAGCCTTGGCCACCATGGCCTTGAAATACTGGGCCTCGGGCATATTTTCCAGGTAGCCCTTCTGGAAGTATAGCACCCGGCGATCTACGCGGTCGGCCAGCCCTTCCGCCTGAATCTGATTCAGTACCCAGATCACGTCCCGATCCCGGGGCTGTACCCTGCCCCAGTCAAAGGTCAGCAATTTTTCGCGGTAATAGTGATGGGCCTCGTGCCCGATCAGCAGGCTGAGGTGCTCCTCGCGGTCCAGGGTATGCAACAGGTCAACTATTACCGGCGAGTAGCCCCGGGTGTCGTTGGAAAATATTAAGAAGGCAATGGGCGGTGGCGGGTAATTTATAAACAGCCTCTCCGGCAGATACTGGCGCACCGCCCGGCGGGCCTCCCGCATCATCGGGGCCGCGGCCAGCCACTGTTGTTGGGCCTTGAGCACATTCCGCATATACTTCACCCGGTTATAGTGCCGCAGGTAGGGATCGGTGCCCTCCTTCATTTTCTGCTCCAGCATCAACGCTTTGGATGGCATGAAGGCCGTTTGGAAGTTTTCCTTGAAAAACTCCTGGGAGAACTCGGACTCGGTCAGGGCCGCGTAGCCGGGTGTGGCAAACAGCGAATCCCAGACCTCCGGAAATGGATACAGGTCCGCCTCGAGAATCTCCACCACCTCCCAGAACCGGTCCATGCCCGAGAAGTCGAAGTTGGGGTTGGGGTTGATTACCGGCTCAGGCTCGCAGGCACAGAGCAACAGTGAGGCGGATAATACCATCCTTGAAAGGGTAGGCATATTCTTGGTGTCTGTAACGATTTTAAACCCGTGATCAGTGGCTATTCAGTGTTGCACAAGGCGGTCCAATTTAATATACGACAGTAGGCCGGCAAGGTTCTAGCATCGGATGATTGTTATTTGAAAGGGAGCATTGGACACTTGCTGATGGAATTAAAAGGCCGGTGGATTATTAACAGGACGAAAGGGCATAAGTCGTGGCGATTAAACAATTTGTAAGAGCTGCCGATTATAAAAAGGAGGCGTAGACCTGTGATGGGCAAAGCGTATCTCAAGATTTTCTGCCCCTAAAGCTCATATTTTTTAAACCGGCAGCTATTAGGGGCCGGAAGTAATTAGAGAATCACGAAAGAATATTGTATAGATGCAGTCTTCAACAGCAGGCTTAATACTCCTAGCCGCAGCATTGGCGGTATCAACCGGCTATGGCGCCGCGGAACCTGGTCTAGTGACCGGAAAAGCCTATTTCGAGTATACCTATCCCCTGGAATCCGATAGCGGCATCACCCAGTTTCACTTCACCCGTTTCTACTTCACTTACGAAACCAAGATTTCCAAGCGGCATACGGTGCGATTCCGCCTCGATGGCGATGAAGTTGATGGCAAGAAATGGCGGCCCTATCTCAAGCAGGCCTATGTCTCCTGGCAGGATATAATTCCCCGTGCCGAGGCCATCTTCGGGATGCAGGAAACCCCCAATTTTTCATATTCGGAGAAATTCTGGGGCTATCGCAGCGTCGAGAAGACCATCATGGATAAAAACAAGATCACTTCTTCGGCTGATGTGGGCATTGGGATCAAAGGCGAGCTGCCATTCAAATTTGCCTACCACCTGCTGTACGCCAATGGAACGGGCTACTCGGAACCTGAGGATGATAACAGTAAAAAGGGTTATGGCCTGCTGGCCCTCACGCCGGTAAAAGCCATTACACTTTCCGCCTTTTACGATTACGAAGCCAGGACAGCTGAAAATATTTATGCCACTTACGGTGCTTTCGGCGGACTTAACCTGAAGTGGATAAAACTGGGGGGCGAATATTTTAATCGTAAGGTTGGTGGAGTTAATACCACCACCACCACCACTGGCATTTCGGCGTACGGCAAACTGAGCTGGAAAATTAAAGGCTATCTCGGAAATGTGATTGCCCGGGTAGACATTTACGATCCGAATGCCGCCAAACTCTATGATGAAGAGACTTATGCCCTGATCTGCTACGATTTTGTCGCTGATAAGAATTTCCATATTATTCCCAATGCCCGCCGTACCTGGATTGGCAGTGACCCGCCCATAGATACCATCTATATCAATTTCGAGTTCAAGTATTGATCCATCGATAAAAATATAAGTGACCCTTGGACCGCCCTGGTTGTACCGGGGCTTTTTTATGGCTGAGCCGGGTCTCTCATTGGCAGGATTAACCAGCGCCACCTATGGGATTCTCGCGCTTTAAGCGGGAATGAGTTCAATCACTTCCTAGTTTTGAGGCGCAAAAAGTGGCGGACAATCGTGGCAAGCCGCCGGCTGGCTCGCCGTAGGCTAGGTCGAGGCTTGGCGGGGTACCAATTGACCAACGGCGCCCAGTATTGACCAGATATGGTAATGCCGGAGGCTGCTTCGATAAAAGCGAGAGATTAATCTTGGAAATTCTGAATGCACTTCTTACCTTCAGGCCTAAAGGTCCTAAAGTTCCAAAAGGATATAAAGATCTGTGGCCTGAATCCTAAAGGAGGTATTGGTTATGAGAACAACAGCGTTACTTGGGGTGGCAGGGGCATTATTTCTGTCCCTGGTCCTTTACGGTCAGGAGCATCCCGGGACTAAGGTGCAAGGTAAGGCGAAAGTTCAGGATGTGGAAAAGGCGATTATGGACCATATCGAGCAGGACGAAATGCTGAAAAGCCGTTTTATGGTGTACGATGAGAAAAAAGAGATTGCCAGGGTTTTGACCTTCGAAAGGTTCCACACTGTGAATCAGCTGGATGATGGCAGCTTTTTTGTCTGTGTAGACTTTGAGGATCAAAACAAAGACATGCTGGATATAGACTTCTATATCGATGAGAAGGCTGAAGGATTGAAACTTTCAAAGCTCGTGATCCATAAAGTAAACGGTAAGAGTCGTCTCTAGGGCGAACGAGTAACTTTCCTCTTCTTGGTTCCAGGGCAGTTCTTTCCCAGAGATGCTGCTACGCTCGCCAACGCACACTATTGGCCCCGCTTTTCGAGGAGTCTCCTGAAAAGTGTGCCCGAACGGTGCATTGTTCCAGCCAAATCAGATCCGTGCTAATCAATTCCAGCTCCAGTTGCTAATTAGCAAAACGGCCCCGATTTAGGACTGCTGCTCAAGGAGTCAAGTGCCGGGGCACTGCGCCAAAGCCATCGACTGAGCGGTCGCGGAAAACACACCGGCGGAGGGGTGGGTTTGCATTGTGGGGAGGGGATGAGTGGGAGCAATAGTATTACTTCACGCCTGCCCGACCGAACGGATTGGACGGGTAACCCGGAGTATTTGCTTGGGGTGTTAATAAATGACGTACCACAGGTGGCGGGACGATGGCCGGCCAGGATGTCCGGTTCCAATGGGCCCTAAATGATAACGATTATCAGATAGGGGGTTCCCCCGGTCTGCCCTTGGGCTTTCCCCTATTCCCGGCGGGGTAGTTTGCCCTTGGAAAGTAGCGAGTGTGCCCCTATAGTCATAACACTCCCGGCCAACGTAGATTCACTCCGGAGTTTATGGTGATGGCAAAGAAGATCTGAGGTGGCAACGGGCAAGCAGATCACCGCAGCGTCCCGTCAAATGATTGCCGGCCTAAAGGATCTTAACGACGGCATTGGGATGCTCAAGCGGAAACTTTCGAGGGTGAAATAATAAAAGGGCAAAACTCGCCGTTCAGGATTGAATGAAAAATAACCTCAAACTAAGGAAATCTAAAATGCAGGAAATTAAAATCGCCGTTTTACTAGCCAGCTTGCTATTTTCTCTTAATGCCGCAGATGGTATCTCCGGCAAGGCTTACTATAAGTGGGTTTATCCTACCGGCCCGGAGGGTGACCAACCGAACGAATTCTCTTTTGATCGCATTTACGTGACCTATAAAAAGCACCTCCGGGAAGATATAAAAGTCAAACTCACTACCGATGTGGCCACACAGGGATCAGCCTGGATGGTTTATCAAAAATATGCATATTTAGAATGGCATACAGCTGTAGGTGATCTGTTTGTTGGTCTACAGGGGATGAACGTCTTCAATGTAACTGAGAGCAACTGGGGCTACCGTTTCCTGGCGAAGTCGCCTATGGACAAGCACGGGTTTGCCAGTTCGGCGGATATGGGAGTGGGACTTGCACGAAATTTCACTGATCTGATCCGGTTGCACCTGACACTCACCAACGGTGGCGGTTATAAGCATCCCGAGGAGGACAAGTACAAGAAGTTAGCCGGTCAGATTGTGTACGGTTCCAAAGATTTGACCACGTTGCCCGGCTTCAACGTGGGGGTGGTTGCCTCTATTGAGCCCTATGAACAGGAGTCTGATTCTTCTAAAGGGATGACATCCGTTGTGGCCCTGTTTGGCGCCTACGCGACCGAATCCCTGAGGATCGGGGTGGAATTTGACCGCGAGATAGATAGCGGGGAGGAAAACCCGGACCGACAGATCCTGGCAGTGTATGCCGATATCCATATCGGGGAGTTATCCGGCCTGAAGGTGAAGGCCTTCGGCCGCTTGGAAAGCTACGATCCGAATCTGGCTACGGAGAAAGATGGTGAGCTAAATATTATTGCCGGGGTGAATGTTTCCCCCATCAAGACGTTTAATATTGCTCCCAATATTCGCTATCGCCTTCCCCAGGACGGAGAGAGCGGCATCACCGCATTTCAACTCAATTTTAAATTCAAGTTTTAATGAATTATTTAACTACATACTATAAGACTAGACCTTTAATCATGCTGATCTCTATTGCAGTCGCGCCCGGCTGGGGTCAGATAGGCGGAATCAGTGGGGGGAAACTCTTTACCCCGGACGTGTTCACCCTGGCAAAGGGAGCTTTTGAATTCGAGCCGGCCTATGAATTGCAAGGAGCTGACCGGGGGCTGGGCTTTCGGTTTTCAGCTGGCTTCGGAAAGTTCGAGGCCGGCGTGAGCCTGGACAATGCCGTAGATCAGCAGGCCATCGGGCTGAAGTATGCATTGATCCCCGAACGGCTGGCCCTCACCACCGGGGTGGATTACGACACCACCTTTCATCATTACGCCGCCGGAATAATCTACAGCCGGCCTATCAGTGATGGACTCACCACCGACCTGTTCGCTGCGGCAACTTTGGACAAGGAATGGACCGTCATGGCAGCCGTGGGCTATTTTGTTACGGACCGATTCCAACCCATTGTGGAAATGGCTGTTGCCGGCGACCTGATTTCTAGCGTTAGCTATGGATTTACCTATGCCCCGAATGAAAAAGTGTTGGTGGTCATCGGGGTGGAGCAACTTTTTGGGAACGGTGAAAAGCCACTGATGAGTGTGGCCTTCACCTTTTCAATGTGAATAAAAAGTATCGGATAAACGCCTTACGGCAAAGGAGGTTCCGATGAGACGATACGTTACAGTTCTATTGGCTGGATTATTGATGACGGCAAACCTGTCCGGGGTAACATCGATGAGTAAAACTGAGGCATTGAATGCCTTGAAGGCGGGCAATCAGCGCTTTGTCAGGGGCTTGACTAACCAGTCCGCCCGGCAGTACCCGCATCAGGATAAGGCCCGGCTCAATGAGACCGCTACCCGTGGGCAGCACCCCTTCGCCACCATTATCGGTTGTTCCGACTCCCGGGTGCCTATCGAAATCGTATTTGATGCTGGTTTAGGTGATATCTTCCCTATTCGGGTGGCGGGCAATGTCAGCGACGTGGATGAGATCGGTTCCATCGAATACGGCGTAGGCCATGTGCTCACACCGTTGATGCTAGTATTGGGACACACCGGCTGCGGCGCGGTAACGGCCGTGGTTGAGGAGGCGGAAGTCCACGGCAGTATCCCCGAGTTGGTGGACAATATCATCCCGGCGGTCAGGCGCGCCCGGTCGGCGCATCCTTCGGCCAGGGGTAGGCAATTGGTGAATTATGCCGTGGAAGAAAACGTCTGGCAAAGTATTGACGATCTTTTTCGGGGCAGTGAAGAGGTGCGTCACTTGGTTTCTTCCGGCGGTCTGATCGTGCAAGGGGCCGTGTACCATCTCGAAACGGGTGCGGTTGAATGGTTGGGCGAACATCCTGAGCAGGGGGCTCTTTTAAGCTATTCCAGTGGAAGTGCCGGGCATGGTGGCGGCGAACAAGTAGCGGCCGCTCATGCTAATGCCGAACCGTCTCATTCCGAGGTATCATCAGGCTCAACAGTCCATGCAGCCGTCTCCAGCGGAGAATCCTCCAATACGGTATGGTGGCTTATCGGCGGATTGCTGGCGACATTGGCGGGCGTTGTCTTTATACTTACCAAGACGCAATGGAAACTGGACAATCTCAAAATAAGCGCCAAAATATATGTGCTGTCAGGGATCATCTCGGCTGTTTTCCTTGTCGCTTTGTTTTTCACTCAGAGTAAGATGTCTTCCATTGGCGATGGGTTTACTGAAATAGCTGAGTTATATATTCCTCTTATAGAAAGGATGTCATCTATTACAGTCGGCCAATTAGAGCAAGAACTGGCAGTTCAAGGGATGTTCCTTGCTGAGAAGAATCGACAGTATGCAAAAATGGAAGAGAAGGAAAAGGAGTTTGACGAATTGGCAATTAGAGTTGAGAAAGAAATTAGAGATGCTGAAAAGATAATCGAAGAGGGAAAAAAGTTTGCCCGGAATAAAGAGGATCTTGCGTACCTGGAAGAAGCGCTGGAACACATGAAGCTGATTGAGAGAGAACATGCCGATTACGATAAACACGGTGACGAGATAATTGCATTTTTGAATGCTGGTGAGTTCCGTAAAGCAGAGGCATTAGAAGGCAGCCTCGTGACAGAAGGTGAAGAGCTTGGGCACGAACTGGAGCAATTTCTAGCAAATGTAGAACATCGAACCGACAGTCTAGCTTTGGTCATAGAAAGTGAGGAGAAATCTGCCACAACAGCCGTATTTGTTCTTTCCGGTATAGCAATCATACTTGCTTTGGGCATTAGTTTATTTATCTCCAAAGGAATAACCGATCCCATCAATGCCTCCATCAATATGCTCAGGGATATTGATGAGGGCGAAGGGGACCTGACCAAGCGGTTGAACATCCAGGCCCAGGATGAGATCGGCACCATGGGTGGCCTGTTCGACTCCTTCATCGCCAAGGTGCAGGAGCTGATTAAGCAGATCGGAGTCAGCTCCGGGCAGGTGGGTAGTGCATCCACCCAGATCTCTACTGCCTCCGAGCAAATGGCCTCCGGCGCCGAGGAGCAGCAGGCCCAACTGTCGGAGGTGGCCACCACCACCGAGCAAATGAGCGCCATGATCCTGGAGGCCAGTAAAAACGCTGATGAAACGCGGGAGAGTGCTCAAAAAACCGGTAAAACGGCCGAGAGTGGCCGGGAGATAGTCTCACAGACGGTGACCGGCTTCGAGAAGGTGGCCCAGACAGTGGAGCGCGCCGCCGGCCAGATCGAGTCCTTGAGCAAACGCTCCGAAGAGATCGGGAACGTCATCCAGGTGATCGACGACATAGCCGACCAGACCAATCTATTGGCCCTGAATGCCAATATCGAGGCGGCCCGAGCCGGGGATGCCGGCCGCGGTTTCGCGGTGGTGGCCGACGAGGTACGCAAGCTGGCCGAGCGCACCGTCAGCGCCACCGCCGAAATCAGCAGCATGATCGAGACCATCCAGGGCGATATCCAGGCTGCGGTGGTATCGATGGCAGATATCCAGGAACAGTCCAAAGCAGGGCTCGAACTGGTAGGCCAGTCCGACCAATCGCTGCAAGAGATTGCCAGCGCCATTACGGGCGTTGTTACGGCAGTCGAGCAGATCGCCACTTCCACAAACGAGCAAAGTTCCGGTGCCGAAGAGATATCCAAGAATATCGAAGGTGTCACCAC
>JACZSB010000031.1 GCA_022574435.1 Fidelibacterota bacterium | reverse complement strand
ACCCAAGGCCTGGACGAACGCGGCAGCTACTCCTGCGATCGAGTCAACGAAAAACGCCTCGACGACCCCAACTACACCCTCCGCGCCTGGCGCGGCGTTGTCACCTACCTGCTGCGCCAACATGACTTTCTCTATGAGTAGACCTCGTTCGTTGAACGGAAAGCCGATAAACGATCATGAAGCGAGGACTGTCCGTGCCCGATTCCGACTCCCTAAACCTCGACCGCTACGTGCGCCAGATGCGCTATCCGCCGCTGGGCGAAGAAGGGCAGCGGCGGCTGTCTTCGGCCCGCGCTTTGTTGATCGGCTGTGGCGCGCTGGGGTCGGTGATCGCCAACACGCTGGTCCGCTCGGGGGTCGGCTTCCTGCGCATCGTCGATCGCGATTTTCTCGAATTGAATAATCTGCAACGGCAGGTGCTCTACGACGAGGCGGACGTCGAGGCGGATCTGCCCAAGGCCATCGCGGCGGCGGCCTTCGTACCGGCATCATCCACTCTGAGCCGGGATTTGCATGGAACCGTGGGCACCTATATTTACTTGAGCAGTGGCCAGAGTATGTATGCAAATGTGGACCTGCCCGACGGGGTCACCGTAACCGGGTTGACAGCCTGGTTATATGACAATCATGCCTCTGCTTATGTAGCTGTCTACCTGAGAAGAGAGCCGTTGAGTTCTCTAGGTGGCAGTCAACAAACTTTGGCACAAGTCGCGACCACCGCCGCGGGGGCCAGTGCCACTTTGTATGAGTTAACTGACGTTTCCATTTCTACCGCGGTAATTGATAACTCTACCTACAAGTATAGCCTCAAATTCTATAGTCCCAATGCCAGCACTGCCACCAGTAATGCCCGTCTGCATAGTGTCAGGATTAAATACTCCACCGGTTCGCCACTATGATATTAAAAAAGGCACATATGAAATTGACCCCTATAAACCGCAGCGGTTTGCGACCATGTTAAGGGTTCACCTATGAATTTGAGACGCACGAGATCCATCCTTGTGGCTGTGGTTGTAGCTGCGGCTCTGCCGTGGTATGCATCGGCCCAGACCTATACCCTGCCCGCCAACTCGGTGGGTGATAAAATGATCAAAATTAAGGCCAGGAGAGCGTTCACGCCCTTAATGGAACGGGCGGTGGGCTCTGGTAACCAAGCAGCGCTATCTATCACTTGTAATATAAATGATCCCGCTTTAATCTTAGGCTCACTGCGAAGCCCCGTTCGGTTTTAAACTGATCTAAGCTGAAGGGATATTACGTGACTGATTTGAGTAATAAGCTGCGTTTGCCTGTGCTGTGGGTTGCCATGGCACTATGCCTGGTCCCCGCCACCGAGGTCCGGGGGAACATCCGCTTCTTCACCAAGGTGATGCAGAATATCCAGCATTACCGGCTGGCCGGCGATATGGTCCAGTTCAACCTGGAAGGGCAGGGCACCGGTAACCTGACCTTCTATCTGACCCTGCCCAGCCGGCGCAATAATATCGACGAGGTGCTCATGGGCGGCTATCTGTCGGTGGGCTATGCCATCGACCGCACCGGCCTGAAGGTGAAAACCGTTTACGTGACGGCTGCTACCGGTGAACGGCATGTGGTGACCAAGGTGGATGCTGCTCTGCTGGCCAAGCTGCTAACCAAGCAGATCAGCCCCAACAAATTTCTGGGGCTGATCGAACGAATTGAATGAGGCGGCTTATTACCTCACAGTAAGGTAAGCGAGTGGGCGCCCGCTGCCAGGTATGCACTGGGCTGGTTCCTGCTGGAGCCGGCTTTTTTTTGGATTACCCGCTGCGAGCAGTGTTAAAAATGTGGGCTAATATCCTGCTGTCCGGTTTCAGGCGGTACCCGGTAAAGCCGGAAATTAATCAGTGCCCTTACGCATTTCGATGTGAATCTCTTTCTCCCCGTGGCCTTTTTCCCCGTGCATTGCGTGACCACCTTTAGACTTGAAGCCGCCCTTGTGTTGCTCGAGGAATTCTTCCGGGTTGTCGATCTTCTCCCCGTCCACCCAAACGGTGACGGTGGTGTCGCCATTAGTAATCTGTTTCTCCACCTTGATCATGGAACCGTGCCCCATACCCATGTGAGGGCCGCCCATATAGCCCCTGCCGGCCGAATATTTACCGGCGGAATGGTGGCCCCGATAGTGGTGCGTCCCCCAAAGGTGCATCGCCAGGCCGAAGACTATTACGACCAGGAGCAGATATTTCCATAGCAGGTTCAGCTTATCTTTCAGGTCCATAGCTACCCTCACTTCTACTGGTTATTTCAATAATTCAGGGACGAGATATTACGGATAAGACTCTCTTTCTGCTAGAATATTCCTGTGTTATGGGGCCGAAGCCTGGCCACCATCAGTCACCACTCTGGTCAAACTTGGGGCAGATCAGGTCCTTGTAGTCGCAGTTGCGGCAAGGTTGATCGCTCTCCGTGGCCGGGAATTGCTCCTGCCGGATACCCGCCACCACCGCGGCTATTCGCTCCCGGTGGCCATCGAGTTCCCCCGGCCCGTATTGGATAGTGACCTCCGGCTCATCAGCCCGCAGGTAGTAGAGGGTAGCCTCGTCAGGCAATCGTCCCAGGGCATGGCCGCCCAGTTCCACATCGCCCGCCTGCTCGACATATAGGGAGTACAATCCCAACTGCATATCCTGCTTGGCCTTGCTGCTCGATAGCGGCGTCCGGGAGGTCTTATAGTCGATCAGCCGGATGCGCCCTTGAGCGTCTATGTCCAGGCGGTCGATCTTACCCTTGATCACGGTCCCTTCCAGGGGGAACTCGAACCAATGCTCCACGGCGGCCACCGGTGGCCCGTCAGGTGGGTGGCGATCGGCATAGGCGTACAGCATGGCGACGGCTTCCTCAAAGTGCTGCCCGGCTACCTGCTCGAAGGTGAACTCAGCCGGCCGCCAGCGCTCCTCGAGGATCTCCCGGATCGGCCTCCGTTTACCTGCCAGCGCCGGCCGGTGATAGATCTCCAGAACTTCGTGGACTATCTGGCCCACAACCATATATGGCCGGCTCTCGACTTTATTCGGTATGTGATCGATATACTTGAAACGATATTGCAGTGCGCAGGCTTCATAGGTGGAAATGCTGCTGCTGCTCAGGCTCAGTGGTCCATCGGAGGGTTGGCCGCCCGGTTCGGTTGCCGCCAGCTTCCGGCGCAATTCCGCCCCCCTGGGTAGGCTGTCCCAATCAGGTATCAGCCCCCGCCGGTGTTCGTCCACCAGACGCAGGGCCTCCACCAGCCCCCGGGCCTGGTCGAAGTGCCGGCCGGCCAGTTCCCGGGTCAGTTCCCGGCGCAACTGGCTTGATATTTCGTCGTGGAGGGATTGCTCCTCCCCGGTAGTGGCTTCCATGATCTCGATCTCCTCGTAAAGTTCGTTCGGCAGGTCCCGGATGAACCGCGACCGGCGTTTTGGTGGAGCAAGCAACGTGAGCCGCTGCTCCGCCCGGGTGATACCCACGTACAATATGCGCCGTTCTTCCTCATAATGGGCGCCTTTAGCGGTCCAATCTTCCGGCAATTCCCTCTCAGTCCAATCGGGTGGTGGCTGCTCAATAATCTTATCTGGCCGGAAGTTCAGTGGGAAACTGTTGGCAGCCAGAAACGGGATGTACACCCGGTGAAATTCCAGCCCCTTGGACTGGTGGACAGTCATCACCTGCACCTCCCCGGTCCTGGGTGGCAGGGGCGGTATGCGGGCCGTCATGGCCCCGGCTTCCCGCATAACCTCCATGTAGCTGCAAAAGCGGACAAGCGAATGGCTCCCGTGGTGAGCGGTAAATTCGGCGGCCCGCTGGTAGAGCAGCCCTAGGTTGGCCATTGCCAGGCGGTTGCTGAAATAGCCGGCCCGTCGATGGTACCGGTAAATCCTGCTATCTTCCAGGATCTTCCAAACCAGATCGGCAGCAGTGGCCTGTGCAGGTTGCCGAACAAGGCCGGTCATTACGGCTACAAACCGGCCTAATGGGGATTGTTCATCGAAGGACTGTCCGTTGCCTGCCAGTTGTTCCCGCACCTGGGCAAATTCATCCGGCGTTGGCTGCCGCTCCAGCCAATAGTCCAGCGCTCGGTAGAGGCCGATCCCCCGGCTGCCGCTCCCGGCCACAACGGCGCACCAAGCCAGGATTGTTTTGACTGCCGGGAGCCGAAAGAAGTCTATTCGCAGGTGCCGGGTGGGGATCTCCCAGCGGTTCAAGGCGGCTACCACCATGTCCGCCTGCCTATGGCTGCGCACCAGGATAGCAGTCGCATTGGCAGTTTCATTGTCTCGGTCCAAGGTCCGGATATCCTGGGCCAGGTATTCTAGTTGCTGTTCCTTATCGCCGATAACCAGCACTGGCCTGGCGCCGGCGCCCCGGCTTGAATTCAATTCCTTGCCCGGCCGGCCGGAGTCGGTCCCGATAACCCCCTCAGCCAAATCCAGGATCGGCTGGGTGGAGCGATAGTTCCGTTGCAGCACCAGCTCCCGGAAACCGGAATGGTCCCCATAGCGGCGGCGAAAATCGGTGAAGTTAAAATTGCTGGCCCCGCGAAAACCGTAGATGCACTGGTCCGGGTCACCTACCACCGTTATACTTTGGTGGGGTTGGGCCAGCAGAGCCACCAACAGGTTGAGGGCGTGGTTGTTGTCCTGGAACTCGTCTACGATAATTGTTTTATAGCGCGATTGGAGCGTCGCCAACGCCTGCGGCTCGCTCTGCATTAATCGCCAGCATTCGGCGATCATGTCCCCATAGTCGATGAATTCCTCCTCGGCCTTCCAGCGCTGGTAATACGGGAAGACGGCGCAATGATCGCGCAACTGCCGCAACTGTTCCTCCCAGCCTTCGTTGCCGGTGGTGCGCAGCCCTTCCTCAGTCTCGGCCAGCAATCGGCTGAAATCCTCTTCTTCAATCAATTCGTCGCGCAGCCGGGCGAAAAATCGCTGGAAGGTCCGGCCGGCCTGGACGGGATCGCGCCTCAATTCCACCGATTGCAAGTCCGGCAGCTCCCCGTAGCGCTCCCGCAGCAGGAATAATATGTCCCCGTCGCTCATCAACCGGCGGGTGCGGAATTCCGGCTTGAATTCCAGTACCGCCTGATAGCAGAAGGCGTGAAAGGTGGATGCGCTGAGCGGCTCCCGGCCAAGTTCGGCGCCCAGCTGGGCCCGGATGCGGCCCTGGATTTCGTCAGCGGCCTTTTCGGTGAACGTGAGGGTCAGGATCCGGCCCGGCGATAGCCCCTGTCCCCGGACCAGCTGCACGATACGGCCCACCAGTGTGGCGGTCTTGCCGGTGCCCGGTCCGGCCACGATCATCAGCGGCGCCAACGGATGGTCAATAGCCGCCTGTTGCTCGGGGTTGAACGGGAAGGTGCGGTTGGATTCAGGCATTTTGGCCCCGGTTATATCAAGAACACCAGACCGGCCAGGGCCGCACTGGTCGTGCACACCAAGTTGACCATATTATTATCCAGCCAGCTCCAGCCGCTGTGGAGCTCAGCGCCCATCCCGCGCAGGGCGGTTTCCTCGGTGATCTCGCCGGTGGCCGGGTCCTTGTAGCGGGCCTGCACGGTGGCTCCCAGCAGGCTGTCCACCAGGGCCGCGAAAAAGCCGATTGTGGTGATAATCAACCACAGGCGCGGTGAAAACAGCTGCGGTTGCAATCCCCAACCCACCGCCGCCAGGGTGGCCGCTCCCACCAGGCTGCCGGCAGTACCCAGCCAGGTAACCCCGCCGGAAGTACCAATCATTAATGGGCGGCGAGTGATGATATCACGGGGTGGGCGCCTGCTCCAACTACCGATCTCCGTGGCCCAGGTATCGGCAGTGGCCCCGGCCAAAGCCGCCAGGTAGACCAGGTAAAGCGGCTCCATCCGCCCCAGTCCATAGGCCAGCGCCACCAGCAACGGAATCCCGCCGTTGGCCATCACCTGGACTAAGTCCCGCTGTCCGGGGTTGGCCCGGGACAGGGTGCTTAACCCCACCCGGTCAGGTAACGCCGCCGTCCGGTGGTTATAGCGTGTAAGTATGGAGCTCAGCACGAAAAAAGCCACCATTGGCCCGACCCAAATCCACCCTCCGCTAAGGAAAATGAATAGGCCCAGCAGCCAGGCGGTGAGGGAGCCGCTGATGGACAAGGCCCGAAACCGGAATGCCAGCCCCAGCAACACTCCTGAGCCGCCAGTCCAGAGCAGGAACTGGTTCAGGGAGTCCGGCGGCAATTTCAGGAATAGGTAGACGAACAACCCCGCCGCCAACGGCACCGTCAAATTATCCGACCCCTGTTTGGACTGAACCTCGGCGATGGTTGCCACGGTTGCCGCCAGCAGGGTGGTCAACAGCAGCTGGAGGGGGGCAATGTCCGGCACACTAAAGAGTGGCCCCAGGAATACCAGGCCGGCGCCTATCAGCAGGAACGAACCGGCCCACATGGCCCCTGTCCCGGCCACGGTCTTGGGATCCTGCCATAGGGCGAATGGGGAGCGGCCCCAGCGCCGGCCTACCCAGGCCGCCAGAGGATCGGCCAGCGCCAGCACCAGGATACCGATCTCCAGGGCCAGTGGGGAGC
Source organism: Fidelibacterota bacterium (assembly GCA_022574435.1). Lineage (GTDB taxonomy): Bacteria > Fidelibacterota > Marinisomatia > SCGC-AAA003-L08 > TS1B11 > JACZSB01. The sequence goes on along the minus strand of JACZSB010000031.1, from coordinate 9,505 downwards.
GCTCCCAGAAAAGGGCCACCAACACCACGAAAGCCAGTGGGAAATATACGGTGCCGTAACTGACACGCTCGGTGGCATGCATGCTTTTGAACTTTGCCATTCGGAGGGTCACCAGGTTGATACCGATGAATAGAACTCCGGTTACCAGGGGCCAAAACGGATCGCGAAAAATAAAGCGGCAGAAGAAGATCAGCAGGCCGACTATAACGTGCACCGTGCGGCGGGTGGCGTCAGGGCCTACCTGCCAGCGGGCGGAGAGCCATTCAGTGATTCCCAATAAAATAAAAATTGCTCCCAGGAAAGCGATCCAGGTTAGCACCGGCGAAGACAAAAGCGGCACGAATGGCATCGAGTAAGGTAAAATTGGGAGCGGGTAGAGTCAATCACAGAGTGGGGGAAATAATGGGCAATTATTCCGTTAACTTTCCCCCGCGCCCAGCGTCAAAAGGGTACCATGGATGTCAGACGACAGAACGCTTATCGCCCGGTTCCTTGGCGGCGATCAAGGAGCATTCGATCAACTGGTACTGAAGTATCAGGAACAGATCAGGCGGTTCATATTTCGCTCTACGGGCAATGCGGAGGACAGCGATGACCTGGCTCAGGAGGTCTTTATCAAGGCCTATAAGAATTTGTATCGCTTTCGGGGCGAGAGCCAGCTGGCTACCTGGCTCTATCGCATCGCCGCCAACGTCCTCAATTCCCATTTTCGCCGGCAGCGGCTGCGGGAGTGGCTCCCTTTGGGGGAACATCCGGCTCCGGCCGATTACGCTGCTGATGAGGATTCCGGCCAGCGGCGAAAGGCACTGCTGGCCGCCTTACCGCGCTTATCGTCCCAGGAGCGTAAAGTGGTAATTCTAAAAGGGCTGCAGGAGCTGACTGTGAAAGACACGGCCCATATCCTGGGAACGACCGAAAACGTGGTCAAAGTCGCTTTTCATACGGCCCGCAAGAAGCTGAAAGGGATGCTCAAAGATGTCTGAACGCAGACCCGGTGAGCCGGATTTCTCCGCCGGCGGCACATTTCTGCTGAACCTAAGGCAGGAGCTGCGCCGGCGCGGCCGACGCCGGGCCAGGCTGTCTACATTGGGTTCAGCGGTCAGTCTGGGATTGCTGTTCTTACTCTCATTCTCCGCCCTCCAGGAGCAGCGCCAGGAAGACCTCTGGCAGGAATATTTGGTCAGCCAGGTCGGTGAGGAACTGGTGCTGGATGAGGAGGAATTAGAATTGGCCTGGGAACTGTACCTGACCAGCCTTATGGAGCTGGAGGATCTGGACTACTTGCTGGATGCTGTACTGGAACTGGAGGCCGGCGCTGATCTGCTGCAATCGATCAATTTGAAAGGTTGACGAATGAAGGTGAATATAGGACGCAATCGACCATTTATCGCAATAGGGCTCATGTTGCTGCTGGGTTGGATGACCCTGGCGGCCCAGACCATAGAGGAACCCGGGTTGCAACCTGCCGGCCGGGACGATTTGGCCCTGGCCTGGTGGCAGGATGAAGCCGAAGAGCTCCCTTTGAGGGGACCCATGATGCACCCCGGCCAGCCGGGCGGTCCCTGGCCCCAGCACAGTCCCCGCCAAACCAGCATGGTGCGCATGTGGAAGCTGACCGAATACCTTGAACTATCTGAGCAACAGGCCGAAAAGTTCTTCCCCCGGGCGCGGGGACACCGGGATGAAATGCAGAAAATCGGTGAGCAGCGCCGGGAGTTGCACCAACAATTCGTGAAAAAGATCGAGAGCGGCAAGGTCTCCCGCCGGGATACCAAAAAGTTTATAGATCAGCTGCACCGGCTCGACCTGGCCCGTCTGGACCTGCGACACAAGCATATGACGGGGGCGGAGGATGTGCTGACCGTGGTCCAGCAGGCCAAATATGCCACCTTCGACGAGCATTTCATGGGCCAGTTGCGACGGCGGCTAGGTGATCGGGATGTCCGCCGTGAAATGAAGGGTAAGGCGTTCAAACGCAAGCGGGATTACCGCCGCGATACTCCCAGGATGCGGCGGTTCCCGCGATGAGAGGATCAATCGTGCTGCTGACCATTTTGATCGGACTCCAGGCCGGTTGCGACCAACAGGCCGGGGACGAGATCACCATTGCCCAGCTCACCGCGGCACTGTCCGCGTTGGTGGAAGGGGACGCAGCCCTCGATTTGGGAGGGCTGGCCGATGACGGAATGTTTGACGATGACTACGATCAGCCCCAGGTATGGAACAAAGCGTTGCAGGACACTATTTGGCCTCGAATGCATCGCGGCGTGCGCTGGGGCCGGTTCATCACCGACCGCTCCATTGAAGTCCACCTGGACCTGGTGGGTCCCGATACGGTTTATGCCACCATCAGCGGTACGCTCACCGGGTTTATCCGGGCCGGCGGATGGAACTTCGGTCCCGATAGCGCCATTGTGATTACTGACACCCTGACCAAGCCGTTCCAACAGACCACCACTCGCCGGGTGCGGTTCGTGCGCGTGGGCTCCACCGGCAACCTGCAGCAGGATTGGCGCATTGGCGGCCTGACTGCTGTGCTGGGGACGGTAGGCAGCAAAGTGTCGCTGGAGGAACTACGCCTATCTTTTTCAGGCGATAGCGCCACCTATTCAGGCGATAGCGCCACCTACTTCCGCCTGAACCGCGACGAACTGCTGGACCGGTTCTTCGATCGTGAGAACCTACCCCGTTTCAGGGGTGAGGTGCCGGTGGCCATGTATGTCACGGTAGATAACGCTGGTCCCGTCTTTCCCCTGGGGTCCGGTGAGCGCGTGCTGATCCGGCATGGACGGGGGTTAGGCCGTTTCTCCCGGGCGCTACTTAATGACCTGGGGCTGCTCAACGACGTAACAGCGCTCGACAACATTTTCTCCGGCCGCTGGCGACCCCATCCCAGGCCGCAACAGGCCCACGTTTTCAGATTGTATGTGGAAGTGCTGGACCTGGCCTCATTGCTTGTGCCTGAGGAGGAGTTTCACAGCGAGTTTATAGGACTACCGTATTTGATTGCCCCTGATCCCCAGCTGCCCCCTTTCTAAACAACCTGTCTGACCCGGCAACTTAATCCTTGGCCCTACCCATTGCCTGAGGCGGCCGGTGGGGCTGCTGTTTTTATCGGTGGCGCTCCATGACGGCGGATTTCCTGCCCTAACGGGGTTGAAATGTTGGTCCATTCCTACCCTGCGAACTTAAATTCAATATTAAAGTACGTTCCAATCCTGCGCAGCTTATCAGTGCGCCCCCCAGTCCGACTGGGCAGCCACCGGTAGCCTGCGCCGAATAATAGTCGTACCACAACTGATGGACGTCATCCGACTGCTAAATATTGCCCTGTTTGCCAACCATGGCGTAGCGCCCCAGGAAGTCGAGCTGGGGCAGCGGTTCTATATTGACGTGGAGATCCACGCTGACCTGGGCCGGGCCGCCCGGGAGGATGCGCTGGAACATAGCATCGACTATAACGCCGTATATCACACCACCGCCCAGGCCTTCACCAGCACCAACTGCCAGCTAATCGAGGGGGCGGCCTGGCTCATATTAAAGGCTCTGTTTAAGCAGTTTCCGGCCGAGGAGATCACCGTTCGCCTGCGGAAGCCGTCCGCCCCGGTGGAGGGCATATTCGATACCGTCGAGGTGCAGCTGACCAGGCGGCGCGCGGAGATGCTGGATGCCTGAGCGAGTGATACTCAGCCTGGGTAGTAACCTGGGTGATAGGGCCGGCCACTTGGCCGCAGCCGCCCGCCGGTTGGCCGCCAGTGATGGGATCACCGTGGTGGCCGCCAGCTCCATTTACGAAACGGCGCCGCTGGGGGTCACCGACCGGCAGCCGGACTATCTGAACCAGGTGCTGGTCCTGGAAACTAACTTACCTCCCGAAGCGCTGTTTCAAGTCTGCCAGAATCTTGAGCAGGAGCGGGGACGAACTAGTAGTCATCGGCCACTGAGCCCCCGCACTCTCGATATCGATTTGATCGTGCATGGCGCCACGGTGACGGCCTCCCCCAGCCTGATATTGCCCCACCCGCGCTACCATCAGCGCCGGTTCGTGCTGCTGCCGCTGGCCCAAGTGCAGCCCGACTTCCGGGACCCGGTATCCGGCCGGACTATCGGTGAGTTGCTGGACGCCTGTGAGGATGACTCATCTGTGGTCGAGCAGCGGACGCCGGAGGAGCAGCCGTGCTAGGAAAGGCCTTTTTACTGGCGGTGGAAGGGAGTATCGGCGTGGGCAAGACCAGCTTGGCCAGCCTGATCGCCGAACGGCTGGAGGCCCGCCTGGTGGAGGAAGAGTTTGATGAGAACCCCTTTCTGGAGGACTTCTACCGCGCCCCGGAGTCCTACGCCTTCCAGACCCAGCTCTGGTTCCTCCTTTCGCGCTACCGTCAGCAACAGGACTTGCAGCAGCTGGACCTGTTTGCGCCGCTGCTGGTCACCGATTACATGTTCATGAAGGATCGCCTGTTCGCCTCTTTGACACTGAGCGAGAAGGAGATGGCGCTCTATAACCGCCTGGCCGGCCTGCTGGAACGGGATGTGGTCTATCCGGACCTGGTGATCTATCTCCAGTCGGATACCGACCGCCTGATGGCTAATATCAAGGCCCGGGGGCGGACCTACGAGCAGAGGATGGACTGGAAATATCTCGATTCCCTGAACCAGCTCTATAACGAGTACTTTTTCCGCTATGACCACAGTCCGTTGCTGATCATCAATACCAACGATATCGACTTCGTCAATAAACGGACTGACCTGGATGAGATCATTAAGTTTGTGCGTGAGCCGGTCACCGGCACCCGCTTCCTGAACCCGGCCCGGAGTCAATAGCCGCCATGCTACGCTCACTATTGGTCATTGCCCTGGGCGCCGCCATCACCTGGCTGGTCTTGCGCCTATCGCGGTCTTTCAGGCGCATTATGCCGGGGAAGCACCAGGATCTGCCACCGCCTTATCGCGACGATCAGATTATCGACGCGGAATTCGAAGACCTCGATGAGGACCAGTAGTTGCAGGCGGTCCGTATTCACGGCCATGGCGGCCCCGATGTCCTGCGGATTGAACAGTTGCCGCCCCCGCCCGTCGCTGCCGGCCGGGTGTTGGTGGCTATGAAGGCCGCGGCGCTTAACCACCTGGACCTATGGATCAGGGGCGGCATGCCCGGGGTGCCGCTGCCGCTGATCATGGGCAGCGATGGCGCCGGGATTGTCCGGGAGGTGGGGAGCGGCGTAACCACCCTGGCCCCCGGCGACGAAGTGGTGGTACAGCCGGGACTATTTTGCGGCCGGTGCGCGGCCTGTCTGGACGGCCGGGAGAACCTCTGCCCGGACTTTGGCATTCTAGGTGAGGACGCTGATGGTGTGCAGGCCGGACTGGTGGCCCTGGCCCCTGGCAACCTCTTTCCCAAACCAACAGGCCTCTCATTCGAGGAGGCCGCCTCATTCGGTCTGGTGTTTCTCACCGCCTACCAGATGCTGGTCAAAAGGGCGGCGTTGCAGGCCGGGGAGACAGTATTGGTGGTGGGGGGATCGTCCGGTGTGGGAGCCGCCGCCATCCAGATTGCTTCGGACCTGGGAGCCCGGGTAATTGCCACCGCCGCCGCCGGCGATAAGACTGAATTCGCCCGGGCCATGGGGGCCCACGAGGTGGTTGACCATTACGCTGATAATTGGCACAAACGGGTGTTGGAGATCGCCGGGCCGGATAAGGTGCAGGTGGTCTTCGAGCATGTGGGCGCCGCTACCTGGGACCAGGCCGTGCGTACTATGGGGCTGGGCGCCCGGATGGTTTTTTGCGGCGGCACCACCGGAGCCCTGGTCGAGATGGACCTGCGCCATACCTTCAGGAAGCACCTCAGCTTTTTGGGATCCACCCTGGGTGACCTGGATACCTTCAGGGCGGTCTTGCAACGCTTTGAGGAGGGCCGCTACCGCCCGTTTGTGGACCGGCTGTTTCCCCTGGAGGATGTGGCCCAGGCCCATCACTATCTTGAGGATCGACGGCAGCGGGGTAAAGTAGTATTAAGCATCCCGGAGTCGGACATAAATTGAGCGTACGATGGCTTTCCCACCCTATGAAAAACATATTTTTATCTGCAACAACCAGCGCTCCGCGGGCCACCCCAGGGGCTGTTGCGATGAAAAGGGCGGATCGGAGCTGCGGCTGGCATTTGTCGAGGCTCTGGACCGCCGGGGGCTCAAAGGTCGCATCCGGGCTAACAAGACCGGTTGTCTCAATGCCTGCGAATTGGGGGTGGCGGTAGTGATCTACCCGGCCGGCACCTGGTATTTGGGAGTGACCCAGCAGGACGTGGAAGAGATTGTGGAAACCTCACTGGCTGGTGATGGTATTGTGGAGCGGCTGGTAGCCGGGCCAGATTCTTGGGAACGATTGGCAAGTATGCGGGGTTTGCCTGAGAAATGAGAGCGCGACGCAACGGTAGTTTAGGGGGCCGGGATAACAATATAATAATCCTGCTGGTGTCAGGCCTGTTGCTGGCAGGGCCGGCCCAGGCTGACGATGACGAGAAAGTGCGGGTCGGCGGGATGGGATTCAGCATGTCATCCGGCCAAAGCATCTTCTATACTCGCGGCACGAGTCCTTACCACACCAACCAATTCTATTATGCCACCGGCATACACATCGAAGAAAAGGGATTGGCGCTCACCTACTACAATCCCTACACCAATCAGTATGAGCGCGATCCGTCCCAGGAATACTTCCTGGAGCTGGGCCTTGGTTGGAGCCGCCTGATGTTCCAGGAGAAGCTGGCGGGCGGATTTTTCCCCCATACAAATCTGCAGCTGGGAGCTTCAGGTTATGTGGTGGAAGTAGGGCGGTGGAATACCGTGCTGCAGGATTTTTCCCTGCGCTGGACACCCTACTATCAGGCCGGCTTGGGCGGCTCCATTTATACCGACACCGCCGTATATCGGGTCGAGGGCGGATACCGCGGCACTGTGCGGCTGAGTGAGAATGATCCGTTTCCGAGCTATGAAGGCCCCTACCTCAGTATCGTGATGTTTGGCTCGCGCAAGCCCCGGTAATTTCGCCCCTAATTTTGTGGGTAAGGATCGATCCCCTGTTCAATCGCGGTAGTTTCCGCTGAGCGCCGTGATTCGCATTGCTTGCCAACGCTGTTAGCGCCAAATTAAGCCTTTCCCAGCGCAGCCAGTTTGGTGAATTGCCAAGTTGGTCGTCCCCCGGCACTATAAGGCGCGGGACCAAAGAATTAACCCTGCATGTATATTTCCAAGCTATCCCTAAACGGATTCAAGTCCTTCGGCCAGAAGACCCAGATGTCATTCGGTGAAGGGATCACCGGTGTGGTGGGGCCTAACGGCTGCGGCAAAACCAATATCGTGGATGCCCTGCGCTGGGTGCTGGGGGAACAGAAACTGAGCGTCCTGCGCAGCAGCCGCATGGAGGAGATAATTTTCAACGGCAGCAGGAACCACAGACCGTCGGGCATGTGTGAAGTGACCCTTACGATCCACAATGACAAATCCAAACTCCCCGTAGAATTTACCGACGTGGAGATTACCCGCCGGCTCTACCGCGATGGGGAGAGTGAGTACCTGCTGAACCAGAATCCCTGCCGCCGCAAGGATATTATGGATCTGTTCATGGATACCGGTATGGGTAGCGGCGCCTACTCGGTGATTGAGCTCAAGATGATCGATGCCATACTGGGGGAATCGGGGGAGGAGCGGCGGCATATGTTTGAGGAAGCCGCCGGGATCAATAAATACCGACAGCAGCGGGCCGCCACCTATCGCAAGCTGGAAGCCACCCGGGGCGATCTGGAACGCATTGGAGATATAATCGCAGAGGTGGATGGAAAGGTCCAGGGGCTGGGCCTGCAATTAAAACGCTTCGAGCGCCATAAGCGAATCAGTGCCGAGCTGCAACAATTGCAGCTGGATCTGGCCACTCGGCAGATACAGGGGTTTCATCTGATACGGAACCCGTTACAGGAGGCTCTGGCCGGAGCCCGCCGGAGCCATCAGGATGAGACGCAGGTCATTTCTAAGGATGAAACCCAGCTGGCCGATAAGCAGCGGGAGTACGGGCGGCACGAGGAGCAGCTGGCCGGGTCCCGCCGGGAACTGGAGCAGGCGGTCACGGAGCTTAATGAACTTCAGCAGCAGCAGCTGGTAGCAAAGGAGCAGTTGCGGGCCACTGGCGAAAGTCTGGCGCGATTCGAACGGGAGCGGGAGGCCGAAAGCAAAGGCCGGGAAAGCCAACGGATTGAGTTGGCCCGGCTGGAGGAAGAACTTTCCAGCCTGGCCCCGATCCTGGAGGAAAAGCAGGCTGCGCTTGAGACCCGGCGCGCCGAAGAGGCGGCGGTTAACGAGCAATACCAGGACGGTGAACAACGTCTGCAGGCTGTGCGCGAGAAGAAATTCAGCCATCAGCAGCTGGTGAGCGAAACAATCGCCCGCCGCGACCGGTCATTGGAAATCATTGGTGAGAAGAGACTGGATTTGGAGCGTTTGGAGGAAACCGTGCGCACCCGGGCGGCCGGCCTCAAGAATTTGGATCAGCGCCAGGCTGAGTTGACTGCCGGCAAGGATGAATTGGTCGCGGGGAAGAGCGGTTTGGCGGACGACCTGGAAAGTGTCGAGCAGCAATTGGCGGACCTGGTAGCCGGGGAGACCAAGCTGCAGGAGGAACACAACCGGCTGGACACCGCCTCGCAGGTGATGCAGTCCCGGCTGGATATCTACAGCCAGCTGATCCAGCAGCACGAAGGCTACCCCGATGGCGTCCGGGAAGTGTTGGCCCGGCGGGAAGAGTTTCCCGGACTGCGGGGTGTGGCGGCTGACCTGTTGGATGTGGCGGCCGAATATGCCCAAGCCGTGGAAACTGCCCTGGGGCTGTTTGCCGCCTGCCTGGTGGTGGATACCGAGTCCCAGGCTCAGCAGCTGCTGGACCGGGCTCGCGACCAAGGTTTCGGCCGCCTGGCGATAATTCCCCTGGACCGCCTTAAACCTATCGGCAAGCAGCGCCGGATCAAGATTCCCCGGCAATTTACCGGCCAGCCGTTGGCCCAATTGATATCCTATCCGCCCGGGCTCGAAGGGCTCTTCGAGCGGTTGCTGGAGGGGGTCTTTTTTATGCCCGGTAACCAACCGGCGCCAATGGACTTGCCGCCGGGAATGACCGTGGTTACCGCCGCGGGAGATCTGTACGGCGCTGTGTCTGTGCTGGCCCATTCCGGGCCGGCTGCCACCGGCCTGGGGAACGATATGGCAACCGGCCCGGCCAATTTGGTGGGACGGTCGGCGGAAATAGAGCGCTTGCAGGCTGAACTTGACCGGCTGGCCGGCCAGGAGGGTGCACTGAGGGAGCGGCTGGCGTCTCTGGAACGGGAGCGCGGTGCATTGGCCATCCGTCAGACAGAACTCAAAGCCTCAGTCGATGCGATCCTGGGGAAATCCGGGGAGATCGATGCCGAAATTGCTAAACTGGGGTTCGAGCTTCAGAGGGGCCGTCTGGACCTTGACGAGCT
>JACZSB010000281.1 GCA_022574435.1 Fidelibacterota bacterium | reverse complement strand
GCCTGGTGATACTCGCCCTGCAGCATGGACAGGTCCGCATCTAAGAAATGCGACAGGGCGCGACTGTCATATTGCCGCTGCTTACCGGGGCTTTTCTCCTGTGCGTACGGGAACGCCAGCGGTACCGCCAATAGCAGGATTAAAATAATTGGTCGCGCAGTTCGCAGCATGATAGCAGTCAATCTAGAAACAACCCCATATTCTACTGATCCCTCTAGACGGAAATTACCTTTCATGAGTGTAGCTGGACGGCCTGCTGAAGGCAGTCTTCGCATCCGGCGCCACATCACCGGCCTGTGACGTAGCCGTTCAACTGCGTCCCCGCCTGAACAATTTCATCATGGATATAGCAACTGCGCAGTTGCGCCCCGGACATGATTATGCAATCGTCGATGATTGTATCGATCAGCATACAATTTTCCATAATACTACTGCCCCGCGCCGTGGAACCTTCCAGCGTGGAATCAGGGTGGACAAACATACCACCGGGCAGCTGCTGCACCAGATGGCGGTTGGTGCCGAGCAGGGTTACTTCAGTACCACAGTCCAGCCAATTATCCAACTCTTCAGTCCTGATCACAACTCCGTTATCAAGCATCAACTTCAAGGCGTCGGTGAGCTGATATTCACCCTTGGTCATGACGCGGTCGGCCCGCAGTTTATCCAATGCCTTGCGCAGCTGCAACTGGCTGGCCAACCGGTAAATTCCCGCGATAGCCAGGTTGGAAACCGGTTCGCTCGGTTTTTCCACCAGGTCGACGACCCGGCGGCCGACAGTCTCCACAATCCCGAAATCCTCAGGATTATCCACTTCCACTACCCCGATAACATTGTTGTGGCCTTGCAGGAAATTATTATAGTCCAGCTCCATGATGGTGTCGGCCAGCACTATCACCACCGGCTCGTCCACCGACTCCAGGCCCAGTTTTACCGCATCGCCCAGCCCCAGCAGTTGGGTTTGCTCCACATAAGTGACTTCCATACTGTTGAAGCTGGACATGAACTCACGAATTTGGCCGCCTAAATGGCCGACGATGAAGGTGATGCTGGTGATTCCGGCCTCGATCAAGGGAGCCAGAATATGTGCCAGTACCGGTTTGCCGCCAACCGGAAGCAACGCTTTCTGCAGGGTCCGGGTATGGGGCAGCAACCGGGTCCCTTGGCCCGCGACGGGAATAATCGCTTTCATCTGTGCTGCACCTCAGGTGGGTCGGATTGGGGCCCGGCGGCAGCCTACTTTTCCACCAGCTTTTCCTTATAGCGATTGAGCTGCGCCTTTATTTTCTCGACAGCCAAAACCACTGCCCGGTCCATCTTGGGATCAGATTCAAAAGCGGTGAAATTGTGTCTTTTGGTATGGGCGATTATTTCCACCTCTTTCATACCGTGTTCGTGAGTCAGAATGATATGATAATCCAAAACACCATCAAAATAGCGGTTTAATTTGCGGATCTCCTTCTCAACAAAGGTTCGTAGCATCTTAGGCGCTTTAAAATGACGCGCTGTTATTTCGATCCGAATGCCTCTGGATACACCGTTTGGCATGAACTGGCCTCCTTATGCTTCGATATTGTTCCGTGGTCATTTAAATTCGGGGACCGGCTGGCGCCAAATCCTCCCCTACAGCAGTGTACTTGGAAAAATTATCCCTGAACTTACCTGCCAGCATAGCTGCTGTGTCATCATATGCCTGGCCTTCGGCCCAGGTTCCCCTGGGACGCAAAATGGCGCTGTCAACCCCCGGTAGTGATCGGGGCACCAGGGTCCCGAACACCGGGTCCTCGGAACACTCCACCTTCTCGATATCCCCGGTGAGAATGCTGGTGATTATCTCCCGGGTGGCCTGAATCGATATGCGCTGGGCCCCGCTGGCGGCGCTGCCGCCCGACCAACCGGTGTTCACCAGGTAGACCTTCGAGCCATGCCTTTCCAGTCTTTCCTTCAGCAGGTTAGCATAGGTCAGCGGCGGCAACGGCATGAACGGTCCCCCGAAGCAGGGAGAAAATACTGCCTGCGGCTCAGTGATACCCCGTTCGGTGCCGGCCACCTTCGCGGTATATCCACTGATGAAGTGATACATGGCCTGCACGGTAGTCAACTTCGATACCGGCGGCAGCACCCCATAGGCGTCGGCGCTCAGGAAAATGATCGTATCGGGGTGACCGGCGCTGCTGGTGCCGCCAGTGGCGTAAAGTGAGTTTTCGATATGGCTGAGCGGGTAGGAAACACGGGTGTTTTCCGTCTTGGAACCATCGGTATAGTCCACCTCCAGGGTTTCCGGATCGTAGACCACGTTTTCCAGCAGCGCCCCAAAGCGGATGGCGTTATAGATGTCCGGCTCGGCCTCCTGGTCCAGGTTGATCACTTTGGCATAACAGCCGCCTTCAAAATTGAATATGCCGTGCTCGGACCAGCCATGCTCGTCATCACCGATCAGCGGCCGGTTGGGGTCGGTGGACAGGGTGGTTTTGCCAGTGCCTGACAGCCCGAAAAACAGGGCCGGGTTTTTGCCGTCGGCTGCGGTGTTGGCCGCGCAATGCATGGACAGCACCCCCTTCAACGGCAGCTGGTAGTTCATCACCGAGAAGATCCCTTTTTTCATCTCCCCGCCATACTCGGATCCGCCGATGATGGCTAACCGCCGGGCCAGGTGAAAAATTATGAAGGTGGAAGAATTCAGGCCGTGCTCCTTCCAATCCTCATCAATTACATCGGAGGCGTTGATAATTGTAAAGTCGGGCGTGTGAGTTTGCAGTTCCTCCGCCGTGGGACGAATAAACATGTTTTGGCAGAAATGGGCCTGCCAGGCCTTTTTGGCCAGGATGCGCACATTGATGCTGTGTCGCGGGTCGGCCCCGCAACGCCCATCGAACAGGTAAATCCCCCGCCCTTTGGGATCATGATTGTAATAGTCCACCACCGCCTCGAGCAAATGATCGAAAACCTTTTCACTCACCTTGCGGTTCACCGGACCCCACCAGAGCTTATCAGTGGTGGTGGGCTCGTCCACGATAAAACGGTCATTCGGTGACCGGCCGGTGTAGATCCCGGTATCCACCATGACAGCGCCCCGGGGACCCATCCGGCCGCCGTCCAGTCGCAGCTCATGTTCTATCAGCCGGGCCACCGGCCAGTTGCGGCGCACCTCACCAGGATTTGTAATTCCCAAATCTTCCAAGTCGTACATTGTTTGTTCCTCCGCTGGTCCGGCCAGCCTATTCCGCGTGCGGATGGGCCTGCCCATACTGTTGTTTGATTCGCTCCATCGTCACATGAGTGTATATTTGTGTGGATGCCAGCGATTCGTGTCCTAGAAAATCTTTGACGGCCATCAGATCGGCCCCCCGGTTCAGTAGATGGGTCGCCATGGTATGCCGCAGCAGGTGGGGACTGAGCTGCCGGGCTTCGGCCACCTTTTCCAGGTAGCGCCGCACCAGCACCTGGACCGTCCGGTTGGCGATTGCCCGCCGGCCCCGGCCACAGAACAAGGGGTGGTGGTACTCCACCTGCTCACCATCCGCCCTGCGAGCCTTTAAATATTTCTTCAAGGCCGCCACAGCAGGTGGGCCGAACACCGCTACCCGCTCCCTGTTGCCCTTACCTACCACGCGTAGCGTGTTCGAAGTGAAAGATACATCATCCACGGTGAGGGCGGTGAGTTCGGACAGCCGGATTCCGCTGGCGTAAAACAGTTCCAGAATCGCCCGGTCCCGCAGACCGGCCAACGTATCCTCCGGGGGTTGCTTCATCAGCTCCATAACCTGATCCTCAGTGAGAAATTCGGTGACCGCTTTAGCGTATTTCGGGGTGCGCAGATCGGCCGCCGGGTTGGAGGGGATAGCTTCGGAGCGATTTAAATATTTGAATAGCGATTTCAAGCTGGTCAGGTAGCGGGCTACCGACCGCGGGCTCAGCCCCCGTTCCCGCAGCCGTCCCAGAAAATGACGAAATGTCTGCCGGTCGACGCGCGCCGGCTGCTGGGCCTGCAACAGGTCATAGTCCACCAGGAAAGCGGCAAATTCCGCCAAGTCCCGGCCATAAGCGCTTACAGTCAGTGGTGAATAACGCTGCTCCTGCTCCAGGTAAGCGAGGAACTCCTTGGTCAATAACACGAT
>JACZSB010000280.1 GCA_022574435.1 Fidelibacterota bacterium | reverse complement strand
AATCCCGGCCTCGTACGACGTGGTCTTTTCCGGTGCAAGATTGGGGTTCCCGATAATGGGGAAGCCGCCCCCCAAGTCAAAATCCAGGTTCCTGTACAGGTTGTTTCCCGGGGGCGCCGAGAAATACCGTCCGTAGCTGAAATACATCTTATCGTTTTCCGTGATGGGATATGATATACCAAACCGGGGACTGAAGAAATCCTGTGAAGGGACAGTCCGCGGGTCCTTGATATCACCAGGGTAGATTAGATACACAGGGAAGTCAAGCTCGCCGTTGCCTTTGGGGAAATCCTCGGTGGGCAGGTCTTCGCCGGGGTCCAGGCGCCCGTTGTTGTTGGTATCCTCCCACAAACCACCGATCTGGTACTTCTCCGCGATCCAATCCTGGTCGAGGACGCCGTTGCCATTCAGGTCTTCGCCGGGGTCCAGGCGCCCATTGCTGTTCAGATCCTCATTGCCACCGAAATAGACCTCGCTCCCCAGGTCCCAGGTGGGATCTCTCCCATTGTTCGGGTAATTATCCCAACGGGCATCGAAATAATCATAGCGCAGTCCGATGTTCAGGATCATCCCGCCGTATTCCATCTTGTCCTGGATGTAGCCCGCGAACTGGTAGGGCTTCACGTTGAATTTCTCACCATAGCCGTAACGATCAACGGCATCATAGCGAAAAATATCCTTCACATGAGCATCTATACCGGCCCGAATCAGGTGGTTCTCCATGATCTGGCTATCGATGTCGAATTTCAGACCGTAATCGTAGCTCTCGTCCCGGTACCAGGCCGTACGATCCCAGGTAGTGCCGGTGGCATAGGTATAGAAACCGTCGTCATCCTTCACTCCCTGGTAGCCGATATCGCCCCAGGGCATCCAACTGCTCAGAGGATCCCGTTCGCCCATGAGTCTATAAGATTCCCTGGGAGCCGTACCAATTTCGGAAGCGTCCACATATTCGTTGGCATTCTCGTCGGTACACAGGTCTGTGCCGTACGGATCCAATAGGCCGTTTCCGTTCAGATCCTCATTGCCCCGGTCGAAGTAACCGTCGCCGTCCAGGTCAACCCACTGGAAGGCACCGCCGGCAGTCTGAATCCATTCGTCGACATCATCCATGCGGCCGTCACCATCAATATCTTCGTTGATGGCCTCATTGGTGTTACGGTAATTCCGGGTATGGTAACGAGTAAAGTGCAGCTCGTAAAACGTCCGCACAGAAACCTGGTGGGTCAGGAATATTTCATACTGGTCACTGCTGAGATCATACGGCGCCAGGTGGTCCAGCATATTATGGGCATCCAGAATGCCATTGTGGTCTAGATCCTCGGTATCGACCTTACCGTTGCCGTTGATATCTTCGGTAGGCTCATTCTCATCCCACACACCGTTGCCGTTGATGTCTATATAGTCTATCCTACCATTCCTGGCGCCGATAAGCGTGCCGCTGCCATTATCCAAACCAACGTCTTCTGTGTCAACTTGCTGGTTCCCGACCCAGGATTCGAAGCCTTCTTTGCCGTCGAATAACTGGTCCTCGTAGACCGTTTTCTTCCATAGATTGGCAAACCCCTGGGAGAAACCGCCACCGGCGCCGTTGAATTTGTCATAGTACTCGTTGCCAATCAGGGCCTTCAGGCGCAGTGTGATCCGGGGGTCCGGTCTGTAAGTCAGTTTAGCCAATATATTGGAGGTGGTCTTTTCCTGGTTAACAAAGCGCCCCTGGGTATCGAGGAAATCGCCGGTGAGTAGGTATGTGAGCCGCCCCGGCAGGATGCCTTTCAGGACCGGACCGCTCAAGCCGATCTCCATCCGATTCCGGTTTTCAGCCACTTCATCAACAGGAATATCGGCCAGCCTATTGCTGAGGCCGTAACCGCTGGTTGTAAGCCGAACTTTGCCGCTGAAAGTGTCGCCGCCGTCTTTGGTGATTACATTCACCACTCCGGACTGGGCATTGCCGTATTCCGCGGAAAAACCGCCGGTCATGGTGTGGGTCTCCTGGATGGCGAAAGTGGAGACTTCGGTATCGTTATTTCCGCTGAGTGGGTCGACCATGGCGGTATTATCCAGCAGATATACGATCTCTTGCGCCCGGCCGCCGCGGAAATGCACTTGGCCACCTTCCACCACCGCGCCGGCGATAGTAACCAGGGCGCCTTCGTAGTTGTCCACCGGCATCCGCAACACTTCCTCACCCGATTGGATGGTCCGGCTGGCCGTCATGTCCTGTTGAATGATAGGCCTGGTAGCCTCCACAATAACACTTTCCCCTTCGATCGCCGCCACTACCAGCGCATAATCCTGGGTGGTGGTCAGGTCGACGTTGACTTGCACATTGGTCATCGTTACGGTTTTATAACCAATCATAGACGCAGCAAGAGTGTATGTCCCCGCTGGGATGTTCATTATTACATATCGACCACTGGCGTCAGCTGCGGTGCCATAGGTCGTCCCGGTAACAACCACATTGACGCCGGCCAGCGGCATACCGGTCTCGCCATCTGTAATCTTGCCGGTTATCTTTCCGCTGGTCCCAGCCCATAACATAATCGGCGCCAGTAGCGCCGGCAATAGACGGAATAGTAGTCTGAATTTCATGATTGCTCCCATATTTGCGATCATATGCGCCAAACTAGCTCTTAATACCCATTCACCCCAAGAAACCGGGGTCCGGTTAAATTTAAGTACGGATTGCTCACCTACCCCAAGGGGTGCAATGCCACTACTGTTATGTACAACTGCATTCGCACGGTTGCGACGCGCCTCTATGGCCCCGGGCCTAAATAGTGGATCTGGATATCTGCCTCCCCCAAGGCTCGGGGCGTCGTTTCATGTCAGAACGCCCAAACACTGGTCAAATATACTCAAATGCAAAAGCAATAGTCAATACACGATTACGGGCCTGATAAAGATCTGCGTTCTATTGGCGCTGGTGATTTATCCCCTCCGCGATTCCTCTCATATAGGTTCTATCATTTTTTAGTACATGCTACACTCCCGGACAGTGTGGCGGCATGGCTGGCCGGATAATCTAATTGAAATCTTTATTGTGGTTTGTCCTTAGCAGAGAAGTTAAAATAACTCGCTAATTCGATCACTCGTCCAGGGTCCGCCTGGCGTTTACTAACTGAATGTCAAACGGACTGAAAAACTTGCTGGCAATCAAAGATTGGAGACTGGACATGCGCTTGTTACCCACTCTGCTCCTGGCCTGGACATTCGCAGGGATTTCCATCATCCTTGCCGATAATAACAGAGAGCCAGTCCAAATCGTTCTGGATTATGCCCAATTCTCCTACGATGAAAATCTGGTCTATCTTGAGATTTATTATTCTACCGGTGAGGACCAGCTGACTTACGTTGACCGGGAAGGGCAGTTTGTAGGCGCCATACTGTTGTGGGTAGTGGTGATTGCGCAAAAGAACGATTCCATCCTGGTGGATCGGGTTTGGCGCACCCCCCACGTTGGCGATCCCGACTTGCTTGATCCTGATCGCAAAGTAGTTGGGATGATCGGTCTAACGATCCCGCCGGGAAAACACAAACTGAGGATCAAATATTATGACGAAATGGATCGGTCCCGGGTTGACAGTATCTCCTTCGATTTACCGGAGAGAACATTTTGGGAACGGGGCCCGGCGATTAGCGACCTGGAACTGTGTGTTTCCATTGAGAAAGCCTCGCCCGATCCGGGAAATATATTTTATAAAAATACCTATAACGCCATCCCTAACCCCAGCAAGCTTTACGGCCTCGGCAAGCCGCTTCTATTTTATTATGCTGAATGCTACGGGCTGACGGCCGATGAAAAAAATGGACTGTACCAGCTCCTGGTAACAGTCAGTGATAGGTCGGAGCGCGAAGTGTACCGCCGCTCATATGAACGGGTTAAACAAGTCCGCAGCAGGGTGGAAGTCGGTACGGTAAATGTCAGCGCGATGCCATCAGGGCGTTACAATCTGGTACTGACCATGGTCGATTCATCTATAGGCCTGACTGTCAGCACCCAAAAGCGATTCTTTGTCTATAACCCTGATTTAGTGGCTGCTGAAGAATCCATATCACCATACGTGGAAATTCTATATGGTGAGTTGACGGAAGAGCAATTAAATGAAGAAT
>JACZSB010000279.1 GCA_022574435.1 Fidelibacterota bacterium | reverse complement strand
GGTATGGGCCGTCCTGCTCCCTTATGGTTGCATAGCTGGCGTGGCCCGAGTTCCACCCGCTATCATTGATCTGGAAAGCGGCGGCTAATCCATTCCGCCCCCGATTAACGCCCGTTTGCCCGGGACGATATTTAAGGCCGTTTTCGAATATTTCTTCAATGGGATCGGGACCCGGCAAGATAAACCTGAAGAAAACGAACTCAAGGAACAGGAGGGTAAATAGCGTGCTGACCAGCAGCAGCGCCAGGGTGCCCGCCACCCGCTTTGCAGCTGGTTTGGCGGCGGGTAAGGCGCCCTGGCGCCCGGTCTCAGTCATCTTGATAATGGCGGTAAACAATCTGCGACAGCTCCGCCACCAACGCCTGGGCCTCATGGTGATCCTCGATGCCACTGGTGAGAATGGTCAGCGAGTAGGAGCGCCCGTCCGGCAGGTAGACGATGGCCGCGTCGTGGTCGATGGCGGTGATATTGCCGGTTTTGTGGGCCACCTTCACATCCGGCGGCAATAGCCTGGGGATCTTATCATTGAATTGTTGCGCCAGCAGTATGGTTCGCATTTGGGCACAGGCCTGGGGTGAGACCACATGGCCGCGGGTGATGGCCGACATTACCACCATCATATCCCGTGCGTTGGTGGTATTGCTCAGCCCTTGCCGGTAGGCCAACAGGTCCTCCACCCCCCGTAGCACCTGCATCTGCCGCACCCCGATGCTCTTCAGGGTGGCCATAACATTCCCGGCCCCCACCAGCGCCATAAGGTTGTTGGTGGCCAGGTTGCTCGAAACGGTGATCATGGCGTAAGTAAGATCGTAAATGGCGGCCCGGCGGCCCACTAGCTGGTAGGTGGCGCTGTCCGAGTCTTCGTCTATATCCATCCAGTAATCGGAGCCGTCCACAATGCTGTGAAATTTGTTGGTCACCAGGATGGAATCGGTGAGGGCGAAACGGCCCTGGGCCGTTTGGTTGAACACCTCCATCATCACCGGCACCTTCATGGTGCTGGCGGCGTGCATTTGGACCTGGTCGTTGATCAGCACCCGGTTCCCGGTGAGCAGATCTTCGTAGGCGATACCCACTACCACGTCCCCCGGGAGGATTGCCAACCGGTCCTCAAGCGCCTTTCTAAGCCGAGCCGGGTCCGAGCCCCTCCCGTGCAGGCTAAGGCCAGCATAAATAGAGCAATACTAAGTGGTATAAATATAAGCCTCATGCCGGTTTCCGCAGTTTATCAATGCTCGATTATATCGCTTAAACCGGGCGCGGACCAAGCATTATCTGGCGGTGGATGCCAGCGAAGGTAGTGGGCAGTGGGCCTATTTCAGCAGCACCATCTTCTTGACGTTATGATAACCGTCCGCTTCCAGGCGGAAGAAGTAGATGCCGCTGGCGAAGCGCCGGGCGTTCCAGGTGACGCTGTAAGCGCCCGCCGGTTTCACCTCGTTCACCAGGGTGGCCACCTCGGCGCCCAGCAAGTTGTATACCTTCAACGTATGCTGACTCTGAATGGGCAGCGTGTAGTTGATGGTAGTTTCCGGATTAAAGGGATTGGGGTAATTCTGCAACAAAGAGTAAGTATAAGGCGAATTAGTTTCGTTCGGTCCAAAAGTAATTGCAGTAACCACCTCCGGAAATCTAAAGACATCCCCCGATCTAAAGGGTTTGGTTGTCCTAATTTGAAACACGTCCCCAGCTCCAGGGGCCTGACCTCCCGTACCACTGATATCAGTCAACGTCAACAGCCATGTTTTTTCTTCCGAACCTTCAAATTTCTCCCTAATCCTGATTCGCTCATTCGATGACCAAAACCCATCAAAATTGAGATCCTGAAACCTAAAATTGGCCAGCCGGTTTTCGGTAACATTCATGACCGTAAAATTGACATCCTTAGGAATCGAACTCGAATCAGTCCCTATGACTTCATCATAAAAGGTAATATCATAATCAGCTGGATAAGGGTCTACGTTAAACCCAAGTTCCACTTTGTGAGCATAATCACTCTGGCTGCCAGCAGTCCAACCGGTTTGTGAATCAATTATCTGAATTGAAGCATGCTCAATAATAAGTAGCCTCATGCCATCGAAAAGAGGACCCTCCACCTCGGAGGTCAGTTCTTCGGCATCTAATATCACAAACTCTCCTATGGTGAGGTCGAAAACATCATAAGTTGTTTGGTCGCCACTAGTATCATCGAAAGAAATTTCATAAATGTGATATGTTAAATCCGATGGAAAAACAATGTTTACTTGCACTGAACCGGTCCCGGGACCTGCGACGTGGGCAACACCAAGAGTATCGGGATAAAAATCAGATAAAGGTGAGCGAGGATTGTTTACTTGAAACACCTCATCAGACTGATCCTCTCCCATGAGAGTTCCATCGCTGACAACAAGCTTAATTTTGTAACTGCTGCCATTGGGCAACGGATTCGTGTCCCATTCGAATTGGCCATCAGTAGCTTCGCCTGAGGAAATTAAGTCAAAGGTTCCACCTCCGTCTGTGCTACTCAACGCGTCCAGAGTCACACTGTCCCCATCGGCATCGCCAGCCCTCCATGTGATATTATGCAGCCCACTTAATTCCTCTCCACCCACCGGAGATTGTAAGATCACCTGCGGAGCCGCGGCAACCGGGTTGTTGATGGTAAATGTCCCGTCGGAAATGCTCATGCCAACGCCGTCATTGTTTGTGGCTACTACCCTGAGACGGTAAAAGATACCATCCACCAAGGGTGTGATATCCCAACTAAAGGCACCGTCATTGGGTTCGTTTTCGGCTAACACTATCCAGGTATTGCCGTCATCAAAACTGTAGGAAATGTCTACTTCTAGAGGATCTCCGGTTCCGCTGGCAGACCAGTTAATATCTACGCTTCCACTCAGGGTCTCTCCGCCTATTGGGGACGTGATTGAAACATCATGGGCATCAAAACTAAACCCGCCATTATAGAAGGAGCGGGCAAAGGAGGCATTGCGCTTGAGATCGTCCAAGTCATTCCCAAAGAGCATGGCCACTGAGAAATTTAGGGTGCCACCGGCAGGCAGGTTTGTGGGCCCCGAGCCAAAAATCATAGCGAGGTTGGCGTTCAGAAGTTCGGTATTAAAAGTGAAATTCGCCATGCTATCCCAGATTCTCTCATCGGTCGAGGCATTAATAAAGTGGATGGGGAAGATATCCACACTCGTGAGCCCAATCTGATCCGATTCATCAATATCTGTCATTCCAAAATTTGGCTCTCCTTGTGTCGGCAGGCCATCTCCTTCCCCCTCATCAGGTCCGGTATAGCCGACATCCCCGAACCGGGCGCCGTCACGTCCGACATCATCATTTAAGGATTCACCTTGGTCCCACACACCATTGCCGTTATCGTCCGAAAAGGCTACCCAATCTCCGTCTTCGTCACCTGCCCAATGGGGACCCGGTTCCCTGCCGTAAGTCCTTCTGAAATTTTCCACATCGGTATAGCCGTACGGGTATGTATCCAGGAAGGCGCCAGGGGGATTGTCCCTTCTTTCGTCAATCCACCCATCCTCATCGTTATCTATGGCGTCACTGGGCAGACCGGGAGTTTCCAGAAAAGCAAAACCGGCATAGGCCGTAGGGGACCATCCTGTGTTACCTCTATTGTCCTGGTCCCATGCATAGACGAGATCGAGAAATGTGTCATAAAACGCGCTGTCATCGGCAGAATCTCCTACTCCACCTATTCCAGGATCAAAATACATCCCAAGGAATATTTTGGGGTAATCATGGACTGAAAAATTGGTAACACGGTAGAGCCAGAAGATAATGTCTTCGGCGAGAACCTGGGACCATTGTAGTCCCCTCACACTCACCAGTGTGCCCAATCCTCCCCGGTCTGGTTCCTCAGGTATGGGAATAAAATTAAATTCATGGTCTTGATAATCATCCATCACAAAAAAGGTTTCCAGATCTGCCTGAAACTGATTCTTCCCAAAAAACCCATTCCATGAGCCTGGCCACCCCGGGTCGTCTGAAAGATTGAGTTTATCCGGCCAAACTGAAGGCCACGTGTTGGGATCATTACTCATCGCCGGAGAAGGTCCGTCCGGGTTATCCCAACCTGGCCGGGGCTCATAGCCATATGGGGTACCATCTGGTCCGGTATCGAGATCCTCTCGATAGCCCACCTCCGC
>JACZSB010000030.1 GCA_022574435.1 Fidelibacterota bacterium | reverse complement strand
CCTTCTGGCCGCCATACCCGGCGCCATGGGCCTGGGCGGCATCTTCAATAATATGTAGATTGCGCCGGGCCGCAATTTCATTGAAGGAATTCATATCGGCAGGATTACCGCCCACATGCACCGGAATGATTGCCTTGGTGCGATTGTTCACTAGCCTCTCTGCTTCAATGGGATCAAGATTGAAAGTATGGGGACTTATATCAGCAAACACAGGCCTCGCCCCCGCGTCCATGACGGCGGTGGCCGTGGTCAGAAAGGTATAAGCAGGCAAAATCACCTCATCCCCGGGCCCAATTCCTAATGCCTTAAGTATTGCCGAGAGAGCCACGGTTCCATTAGCCATGGCCAACCCATATTGTGCATCGTGGTAAGCCGAGAACTGCTCTTCAAACTCCTTGACCACCTCAGAATGAACACCCCATTGATCCTGTTCCACCACCTTGGCCAGGGCCTCATTAAGGCCGGACAGGCGCGGCGGCCACCCGGGCCAATCAGCGCTTTTGGTTATGGGCTCACCACCGAGCAAGGCCGGTGATTTTAACGCGGTCATTTCAGCTCCTTCAATGTATCTATCCCAGATAACAAGGACTAAAGCTACTCTCCACAGTTCTAGGGAAGGGAGAATTTCAGCCAACCGGTCGCTATAAGGCGGCCGCGAGGTTAAGTAAAATATAACTCATAGCGCTGCAGCTGGCAGAATCGCCGCGGTTCCGCGGTCGGGACAAGGCGAGCAAGTGCGCCGTAAACCTGGACCCAGCCACGATTGTAGGAAACGAGCAAAGCGGATCATAACTGTTGCGGCCCAACTCCTTTCAGCGAGCTGCCGGCCGGGATTTCGGCAATATTTTTCCGCAGTTTCCATAATTTGTCTTGACTGCTATTTGCGGGCTATTCCAACTTTAAATGTGTGCATCGTAACTGTGAATAACTTGTGGATAACACCCCAAGCCAATTCCATTTCCTACTAACCACAACCCGGAATCGAGATTGCTTTGAACTCAGCTGGTGTATGGCAGGAATGTCTGTCCATAATTAGAAATCGCGTTCCTAGTCAGACCTTCCTGACCTGGTTCGAACCTTTGAAGGTAGCTAGTCTAGGTGAATCGGATTTGGTCCTTCAGGTACCCAGCCAGTTCTATTATGAATGGTTGGATTCCCATTACCGGCCAATGATCCTAGACTCGCTTAAACAAGCCTCCGGACGTGACCTTAAAGTACGATACAGTGTGGTCCTGGGGGAAGATTCCGGTGCGAATGCTCCCGCCATGCTCCCGTCGGAGAATAGGCCCGAGAACACCTACTCGAAGTCTACGCAGCTTAACAAGCGCTATACTTTTGAAAACTTCATTGAGGGAGCCGGGAATCAGTTTGCCAAGGCCGCCGCTCTGTCGGTCTGCGATCCGATCCGCAAAAGCGCCTTTAACCCGCTTGTGATCTACAGCGGGGTAGGGCTGGGCAAGACACATTTGCTTCAAGCGGTGGGTAACCATATGTTCGCCGAGCAGCCGGGCGCCAGGATCATTTATACCACCAGTGAAAAGTTCACACTAGACTTTATTATCTCCATTCAAAAGAACAAAACCACAACCTTCTCCAATCATTTCCGCAGTGTGGATATTCTGCTTGTTGATGATATTCAGTTTTTCCAGAAAAAGGAGCAGACGCAGGAACAATTTTTCCATACCTTCAACGACCTGTTCATGCGGGGCAAGCAAATTATCCTCACAATGGATAAGCCTCCCAGTGAGCTGCTAGGCCTTGAGGAACGCCTAATCTCGCGCTTCCAATCGGGCTTGATTGTCGACATCCAATCTCCTGATTTGGAAACCCGGATCGCCATACTGATGCGCAAGGCGGAAGCGGACCACCTCGATATTCCCTATGAAACAACAGAGTATATCGCCCGCTGCATCAAATCCAACGTCCGTGATTTGGAAGGAGCCTTAATTCGGCTATTGGCCTATAGCTCCCTTCGCAAGCAAGAAATAACCCTGGAATTGGCGCGTACGGTGGTCATGGAAATTCTCGGTCGCAAATCCGTGAAAAGGGTTTCAATCGATGAGATCATTCGTACCATTTCTCACGAATTTAGTATCCGAGAGACTACCCTGGCCGGCAAGGGCCGTACCAGGGATGTAGCTCGTGCCAGACAGCTGGCGATGTACCTGGCTCGCGAGTTGACCGAAGCATCGTTAGTCAGCATCGGGCTGCATTTTGCCGGACGGGATCATTCCACGGTGATTCATGCCTGCAAGAGGGTCGAAGACCGGATTGCCAGCGATCCTGCATTTCAGTCTCGCGTGGAATTCTTGCGCAAAGAGCTCTCGAACGCAATTTTCTGATTGCGCTTTTTCAGGTGAATGCTGATGACTATCTACTGCTGAATTTCCGTCGTTGCATTCCAGGTATTCTAGTTGCAGCTTGAGTCTCTCGTCACCAGGGAGAGATCTTTCTTAGTGTTCGCGGTACCGGTTTTACCTGCTGTGCGGTCTGATACGGTTTAGGGAAAATAATCTTCGTAGTACAGGGAGAAACTTTCGATGGCGAAATCAAACCAGCCGAAGCCAAAAGAAATAAAAACACTAAGTACAAAACCAAAGTCTACCAGCCGTAGCGGTCCGGAAAAGGAAAAATCCCAATCATCCCGAATCGCGTCGCTGATTGCGGCTGCCGGGCACAAATTGTTCCTGACACTGGTTGCTGCCGTGGTAATTGCAGCAGCAGTCGGGGCCGGAGCTTTGATAACTTATGAAGTTCGCGAGATCGTCTGGAAAACGAAATACCAGAATGAAAACAGGCAGCAGATCGTCCAGATGCGCATTCAGTTGCTGGAGCGCACCATTCAGTTGATGAGCAAAAGTCTCGCCGTTGAAAAGAGTGCTAAAACCAGCGCGAAATCTTCCCTTAAAGCTTTGGCGCGGCTAGGATTGGACCCGGGATCGATTGTTGATGTGATTACTGAGAATCTGGACAGGAAGACATTGGCGAAGTGCCGGTTCCTGGAGTCTCACTCCGAATATGCCACCCTTCTGCGGATGGACGCAATTTTCTTCGGTGATAGCACCCGTTATGTGATAGAGCAACTGATGGATTTGAAGCCCTGGTGGAGTGCCGATTCTACCCAGCGGGAGGGCCTGCTCCTGGCCATGGAACACGATTTTCTGTCAGGCCACGGGCCGCTTTAAAATTTAGTCCCCGGCCATAACCGTCACGTATTCTTCTTCGCGCTACGAGCTTAACCGGCTCGAATCTCAGGCTCGCAACTAAAAACAGTCCACCAGTGCCTTGGGCCGTGGCCGCAAACGTCCCTTAGGCCTCATTATCCCGGAAGAAATAACCGTTAGCGGCCAGTACGAGTGCCGGTATACCACGGATCTAGTAACCCATTAATGACGGTATGAACAGGGTAATCCACGGGACATAGGTGATGATCAATACACCGATAGCAAGGATTATCAGGTAGGGCACCACAGCGCGATAAACTTTTGGCAGGGGCATCTTGAAACGGTAGCTGCTCAAGAATAGATTCATTCCCACCGGCGGTGTCAAATAGCCCAGCTCCAGGTTAACCAGAAATATGATGCCCAGGTGGGCCGGGTCGATCCCATAGGCCAGCCCCATTGGTACAATTATAGGTACGACCACAATGATGGCCGAGAAGATATCCATCAGCGCGCCCACCAGCAGCAAAGCGCCGTTCAGCGCCAGGAGAAAAACCAATTTTGAATCTATATGAGCCTGCACCCAATGTAAAGCTCTCGAAGGAACTTGGGCGTCAACCAGGTAGCTGGTCAAGCCCATGGCAGTGCCCATGATAATGAGCACACCGCCAATCAACGTGGCGCCCTGTACCATGGTGGGAACGATGTCTTTGCCCAGCTTTAAATCCTTATAGACGAAGGCCTCAATTATGAATGTATAGACGACGGTAACCGCGGCTGCTTCTACAATAGTCACCAGTCCCCCGAATATTCCCACTAATATAATCCCCGGTATGATTACTTCCCATTTGGCCGCTTTGAACGATTCCCAGGCTTCTTTTATTCTGAACGGTGGCCGCTCGACATGCTGCACAAGGCCCTGTCTGACACTCCACAGGGCAACCAGTGTGATCAGCACAATCCCCGGAAGGATGCCGGCCAGGAACAGTCTATTTATAGGGGTCTGGGATCGAATGGCATAGAGAATGACCGGCAAGCTGGGCGGAAACAGCAAACCCAGTGAACCGGAGGCCGTTAGCAGTCCGGTAGAAAAGCGGCCGGAGTAATTCTCGCGAAGCAACATGGGGAACAGCAACCCGCCCAACGCCAGGATGGTCACGCCGGATCCGCCGGTGAAAGAGGTAAAAAAGGCACAAACCAGGATCGTCACTACCGGAGTGCCGCCGGGGATCCAGCCAAACCAGGCCCGGAAAAATCTTATTAATCGTTTCGATGCGCCGCTTTCGGCCAGGAAAAAGCCCGCCATCGTGAAAAGCGGGATAGTCGGTAGCATGGGGTGTACTACGATCCGGTAGGTCTCGACGGAAATAGCGGCCAGCACACCCCAGTCATTCCAGAATAGCAGAATGGCCGCGCCTCCTAACAGTACAAAGATCGGCGCTCCCAATGCGGCCGCGAGCAACAAGCCGAGAAATCCAAGGTAAACGGCCCCCGTATCCTGTAAGCCTCCTACAGCGCCAATGATCCCTAGAAGCAAAATTCCGCCTATGACCGCCAAACGGTAGGTCCAGGCCGGGTTGCTGCGCCTGAGGATGCGCCAGGCCATGACGGCAAATCCCAAAGGCATGATCAGTTGGGCCATCCAGATTTGGATCGGCCCCACAATTGACCGGGGAAATGAATGCTCGATCATCATCAGGCGATAGCTGGCTGCCATTAGTGTAACCGCCACACCCACGGAAACAATATCCGCCGGCAGATTTGCCCATGGGCCCCAGCGCTTCAGATGCCAGGCCGTATCGCCGGTCAGAGTAAGCAGTCGCCCCTCCCGCGCAGCCAACATGGCTCCCACAAAGCTAATCCAAAGTGTGAGATGCTGAACGGTGACTATAGATCCGGTTATGGTGGTGTGGAATATTTCGCGTGCGATAACTTCCAGGCAAGGCAATATGGCCATGACCGCTAAAATGGCCACGGCGGCCCAATCCTCAAGCCGACTGATTTTTTCCCGTGCGAGGGTGATTAAGGGTTGCATCAATTGTCGAATTGTGGGGCTTCAGTACGCCTTTAGTTCGGAGCAGCCTGCTCTAGTTTTAGGCGGCTCAATTCTCCCTTTAATTCCAGGGCACGATCGAACATCAAGGTATCCACTAGCGTGCCCCGTAAGGTTAACTCAAAACGGGAGAGCAGTTCTTCCCACAGGGCCTTCTCCGCCGCGGTAATATCTATCACTTTTAGCCCGTGATCCTTCATTACTTCTACGGCCTCGTTATCCATATATCGGATCTCATCCTTGATCCGCAAGGTACGTTTCATAACGGCGTCCTCCAGAAGGGGGCGCAGATCATCTGGAATTTTCATCCAGACCTCCTGCGTGATTATCAAGGCGCCCGTGAGTACGGCCCAGGGGAGATTTGTCATGTGCTTGGCAGTTCCGAACCATTGAAACGAAGCTACTGTCAGGGGAGTGGCATCAACCGCATCGATCAAGCCCGTTTCCAATGCGGGCAATACGTCCATTGCCGATAAGGGTACCGGCAGAAACCCGGCGGCTTTCCACAATTTTGGCGCCTCGGCATCGCCGGCCCAGGTGAATATGCGCTGGGGGCGCAGATCATCGGGTGTTCGCACCGGGTGGCGGGTAAACCAATATACCCAGCCCACGTCAGCCCAGGCCAATACCTTGAACCCTTGGTCCGCAAAACGGGCCTTAAGCTCCGGTTCCATCCGATCGCGGATCCAGTCCAATTCCTGATAGTTGGAGGCCAACAAAGGGATTGAAAGGGCATATATGCCCCGGTCGATATAACTCAGCCCCTCGGCTGTCAGAGCCGCGGCCTGTATTTGACCGATCCGCAGCTTGCGGACCATGTCGCTTTCATCGCCCACTACCCCGCCGGCATAGATTTTCAAACGGACTTTCCCACCCGAGAGCTCACTCCAATCTTGGGCGATTTCCTGCAGCACCTCGTGCCAGGGCGAACCTTCGGGTGCCAAAGAAGCCATTTTAACAATTACCGGCTTATCCGCGGAGGCCGATAGTGAGGAAACCACAAGTGCTAATATTGTAGTGGTGAGCAAATACCTGATTTTAGCGGTCTGTATAATCATTGATCCTGAGTTGATTTTGCCCCCGGTTCTGGCAGCCGCGAACGGCGGCCCATGACTGCTGGCAGCACCATGTGATTAAAGAAACAGATCGTCGGCTCTTCCCAGTAGCCACCGGGCCCGTTTGCGCGCCAAACGATTTTCCATACCGCCGCCCTTGACAGCCAGGGCCTTTTCGAGCATTGAAACAAACTCCGCTCGGTTCTGCTCCTGAACACAAATAGACTCGGCATAACTTACAAACAATCCGGCATTGTGGCCCTTCGAAAAATTTAAAGCTTGCTCGTAATAGTACCTGGCCAGCGAAATTGATCCCCCCAGCAGACCGCTTCTACTGGCCTCATAGATCATCAACAACTGAAAAGCTGCGCCCTGCTTATAGTCGGGCCACAGTTCGGTAACCCTGAAGGCCATTGCACCCACCTGGGGCAAACGGATCAGCATGTCGGGGCGATCCTTTGAGAGGCCGATAGCCGCGCCCAGCGCCGCCCCGGTCCAGTACAGCAGCGGCACATCCTCCCGCGCAGTCCAGGAAATGGCCCGGCCGGGGTTGGCCGACAAGGTATCGCCAAAACCGGGATACCGCCGCTCTAATTTCTTTAGACCGTGCTGGAAGGCCTTGATATAATGTTTACGTGCCCGGGCATCAATTTTCCGGGCCTTCCTGAAATCTTTGTCGCGGAATTTATCGGCCTTGTTTGACAAGTAGGCATAGGCATAGCCCGTGTGCAGAGCCACTTTACGGTGGCTCCCGCGGGTACCGGCGCAGCCGTTAAGGAGCAACACGGAGATTAAAAATAAGCGGGATATATGGAGCAACGATCGATTCATCACGTACAGAAGCTAGTTAATAGGAGCTTGTGCGGAAAGCAAAAGCTACTTATCGAAACCGCACAGGGAGCGTTTGCAATATTTATTCCGGCCGTCGATGTGTAACTTCCTCGATGATACGCTTCATGGGAATATTGATGTTGACGGTCGTACTATCCGCCCAGGAGCACTATGCCCGGCGCGATGCAATCACCTTTAAGGCCGACTTTCATCCGCCCCTGGATACTCTGGCCATGGCTCGCTATTGGCAGCAGACAGCCGTCCACAGCGAACTCTTTTATAATGGTGACGGCAGCTGGGGTCTGGGCTTTTTTGACTGGCCCACCAAACCGTACGCAGCGGATCATCCTTTGGTACGGGTGGTTGCCCATCACGTCACAGGTCTTTTATTGCTAATTGAACACAACCTATCCGATTCGGCCATGGTGACGCGCTGTAAGATGAGCCTCAATTGGCTTCTAGAGCGCCAGACACCCCAGGGCGCCTGGCCCTTGTATACTTCCAATCGGGGTGTAATTACCCGCCAAAGCGTGATTCCCACCGCCTTGGCCGGCGTTGCTTTAAGTAGGGGCTACCGGGTACTTGGCAATCCCCGCTATCTACTGGCCGCGTCTCAGGCTTTGGAGTGGCAAAAGGTTAGGCCTGAGGATGATTCACCACGCAACCATGGCTTGCTCCTGTTGCACATCATAGAACACTATCGCGCCGTAAATGACCAGCAGCTCCTTGACTGGGCCATCAAGGAGGGTTTGATTATTCTTCAGCATCAGCTGCCAAATGGCAGTTGGAACGATCCGGCGCCGGTAACAGTTGGAGAACATGGTATCATTACAATGGCCCTGCTGGAGTTGGAGCAAACGCTGGTGGATATCAATCCATATCGACGACGTATAGGGGAAGGTGCTACTGGGGCGCTGAATAATCTCCTGGAAAATCAACTTCCTGACGGAAACTTTCGGACCGGATCGGATGAGATAGCCTTCGTCAAGGTTCCAACCTTTGAGCTGATAGCCTTGATTGGGGCGCGTAAGTCTCGACGAATGGTAGATTTCGATATGCCGATCCGGGGAGCCATACGAGCCCTGAATGTCCACCCCTCGAATGCAGACCGTCTTTGGAGAGCGAATCAGGCCGGCCGCTTCCTGGCTATGAGCCATGCTTTGGTCTGGTTCACAGGCACTCAGAGCAAAATGGCCGTCCCTTCGTCCGTCGATATCCCCGGGGATAGTCTGCCGGAAAACTCTATTACCCCGTGAGAATAATGCTCTCGAGGAATTCCATACGTAGAAGGGATTCATAGGGCAGGGGAACCTCACCCCCGTCCTACGGCCGTCCCCTCTCCTTAAGGAGAGGGGCGACACGAAGTGTCCGGGGTGAGGTTAAACGGAACGCAGCCCCACGATTAGACATTAGTAGAAGATAAGGTTTAATATTTCGGGGGGACTCCTGAGGGTCTTTGCCGGTTCTCTCCTCAGCGGCTAAATCTATGACTAAATCAGCATTAATAGTGATCTTGGTGATTGCAATACTTGGCCCGGCACAGGTAGTATGGGGAGACGAGCGGCTTAAACTGATCTCAGCGGATATTCTGGAGAATATCACCAGGGATGGCAGAACTATTCAGATTCTTTCCGGAAATGTGTTGTTCCGCAAGGGCCAGATGGAGTTGCGCACCAGTCAAGCTCGATTTATAAAGGAGCAGGGGTTAACCCATCTCACCGGCCAGGTCAGCATGCTTCGTCCCGGCGAGAAATTGACCTGCGATTCGTTGACTTTCTACAACAGTGAGGATCGGATCCACGCCTGGGGCCAGGTGACTTTTGTTCAAGAAAAACAAACTGTTAGAAGCGAGGAATTCGTTTATTGGATCAAACGCGATTCGGCGATTGCGCGTCATGAAGTGGTAATGACTCAAGAAACTCGCCGGCTCACGGCCCGTGAATTCCATACCCAGAAGACAGATGGGCCCCGAGGCGCGTCGTTCGAAGCTTTTGGCGCGGTTGTAATTGATGAGGGCGGCCGGCTTATCTCCGGCCAGTTCATGCGCTACGACGATTCGGCGGAAATATTAGGATTAACCGGTGATGCCCGATTGCAGGAAAGCGACAGGGAACTGCGAGGTGAACGTATCAGGCTGGTCTACAAAGATGCGATCCTTGATAAAGCCTATGTTGAGCAAGGAGCAGAGGCTACGGCGTCCATCAGGGCCAGGCTGTCGCCCGAGGCCGCCGATACCCACGTTTTCACTGATCTGCTGTCAGCCAGAACAATTGAGGCCACCTTCATCGATGAAAAATTATCCCGATTGGATCTGCATGGTATGGCCTCGTCCAGATACCACGTGGTGGAGGACACGGTACTACAGGGGGTCAACAGTGCCACCGGCGATACCATCAGCTTGGCTTTTGACGATCAGAGCGTCCTTATTCGCATTACTGTCAGG
This sequence comes from Fidelibacterota bacterium, assembly GCA_022574435.1. GTDB lineage: Bacteria > Fidelibacterota > Marinisomatia > SCGC-AAA003-L08 > TS1B11 > JACZSB01. The sequence goes on along the minus strand of JACZSB010000030.1, from coordinate 6,759 downwards.
GGGGGAGCCCGTGGTCGTTTCGAACCTGAAGTAGGCAATGCCAGCCTTGATACGGTGGTAGTCTATAGTGCGGAGTTTATTGACTATGATATACCGGCGGAAATTACTTATATGGATCAAGGAGCGCGGGTCGATTACGGGGATAACGGCCTTTCTGCCGGTAGCATGAAATTAACCTGGCAGAATAATCTACTGCGTGCGGAGCGCGCTTACGGGGAGCTGCCCACATTGCACCAGACCGGCCGCGACCCCATGGTGGGCGAATATATGGAATTTGACCTTATTTCCGAGAAGGGCCGCGTAATCCAAGGCCGCACCAAACTCGGTTTGGGGTACTATCACGGTGATCTGGTGCACCGCTATCCGGATGACATTTTCTACGTCGAACATAGCAAGTACACTACCTGCAGCCTCGACGAACCGCATTTCTATTTCGCCTCCAGCAGGATGAAAATGCTCCAGGGAGACAAGGTAATCGCCAAACCGATAATACTTTACCTGGCCGATGTCCCGCTATTCGGTTTGCCCTTTGCGGTGTTTCCCAATAAGGCCGGTGGCCGTCGCTCCGGACTGATTATGCCGGGCTACGGAGAGAGCCGTTCCCAGGGCCAATACCTATATGGCTTGGGCTATTTCTGGGCCATCAGCGATTATGCCGATGCCACCACATTACTCGATTTTTATGATCGCAGGGGAATTCTGGTCAAAGGTCAAGTTCGTTATAATAAACGCTATAGCTTTTCCGGTAACCTGAGATCTTCTTATAACCGCAATGTACAAAAGGAAATCACGGATCTGTTTTCCGAAAGAACGTCCATAAGATGGGATATGGCCTGGTCCCACCGGCAAACATTCGATCCCACCCAGCGTCTTAACGTCGATGCCACCTATACCTCTAATCCCCGTATGTATCGCGATTTAGGGAGATCCTTGCAAACCAGGCTCCGGCAGCAAGTGGTATCCAACGCCAGCTATTCCAAGAATTGGCGCGGGGTGGGCGCATCCTTCAGGCTGGCGCTGCAAGAGCGGTACAACCTTTTGGCCGAGGATAAAGTGGATACCAGTAATGTTTTGTATGAAGCCCCCCGCAGCTTTGGCCAGAAAATTGAAGAGAAGACCCGGGTACTCCCGCGTGTGAGCCTCAGTTTGAACCAGCGGGCATTGATCCAAACCCGGAAGGGCCGGACACCCAGCTGGTATAACAATATCAATTACTCATTCAGCAGCAGCCTGAATAACCGGCAGACGGTTTTCTGGCAGGCTGAAAGCGATACAACCGATTCTCTCGATTCATTTTTCTGGCCAGCCGAGAAAAAAGTGCTTAATAAGACTTCGGCCAGAAACAACATTAATCTCAGCTCACAGCAGAATCTATTCAAGTACCTTTCCACCACGATTGGTGTTGGGATTGTACAGGCCTGGTCGCCCAGCTATCGCCGCCCGTTGGAAAGCAACGGCGTATTTCAACTTGATGACCAGGGAGCAATCAAGTATGACGAGATTCAAAAATTCACGCCTCGGCACACCGGGACGCTATCCATTGGGGCCCAGACTAATATCTATGGCCTATTACCTCTTCGAATAGGGAGCCTGCGGGCTATCCGCCATATAATTAAGCCCAGTATCACCTATAGTTACTCACCCGATTTTTCCAAGCCGATTTTCGGATGGGACCTGGGCTATTTCCAAAGAGACTCACAGGGTCGTAGCTTTGACAAGTTTCAGGGATCCATTATCGGCGGTACTCCGGCTTCCGAACAGAAGGCCATAAACCTGTCGCTCTCCAATCGTTTTCAGTCAAAACGGGAGGTGGAGAATGAGGAGGTCAAGGCCGATCTACTTGATTGGGTTATGAGTACATCGTATAGTTTTACAGCTGACAGTTTCAATCTGGCTCCCATTCGCTCTTCTTTCCGCTCGCCATTTCTCCGGAAATTGAAGCTGGATATCTCCATGGTGCACGATATATATGCCTGGGATCAAGAGGCAAGCCGGAAAATTAACCGGGTACTGCCCTTTCCCCGACTGGCCCGCATGAACGCTAACACGACGTTCAGTTTTTCAGGGACGCGGTTTATTCCGATTTTTGAAGATACGGACGAGGATACTATAATGGCCGTCGACACCCTCGGTATTGAGGAGCCGGAGCAGCTCTCTATCAAGCGGGAGGTATCTAAGCCCACGGTAAGTGCCGGGAATCTATGGGAAGCCCGTTTCACCCTGCGCTATCAGTTGCAGCCTTCCCTGGATCCCAAGAAACGCGAAACATTTTGGATGGGCGGCAATGTTAAGACCAGTATCGGACCAGGCTGGAAAGTGGGCTATTCGGCTAGGTTCAATATGCTGACCCAAGAGCTGGTGCACCATGATCTAAACTTATATCGCGAGCTTCATTGTTGGGAATTTGCCTTCAGCTGGACGCCCTCCGGACCGGGCCGCGGGTTTCTATTGCGTATCAATGTGCGAGATGCCGACCTCCAGGATATAAAGTACGAGTCGCGCGGGGGTACTCAGAACCTTTTGGGCGGGTTGAGGTAAATCGGAATACGCCGGTGGTGATAATGCTTGGAAATATCTCTCCGGCCAATTCAATTTAGGCTGTATCTATGACCGTCTCAAGATTGCTATCCAAAGAATTCGTAGTGCTGCCGCTGCACGCCCATGATGCTGAAAGTGTCCTGCGTGAGCTACTTTCTACTCTCAAGGAAGCCGGGATTATAGATTCGCCCGATAGTTGCCTCCAGACTATTCTGAAGCGCGAACGGCGAATGAGTACCGCTGTTGGAAAGGGTATAGCCTTACCGCACGGGTTGAGCAGTGAAATAGACGACGTCCAGGTAGTACTCGGTATCTCTATTGATGGCATTGAGTTCCGGGCGGTTGACAATCTGCTTTGTCATATTTTTATATTACTGGTCAGTCCTGAAAGCCAGCCGGAGAAGCACCTGAAACTGCTTAGCCGCTTCACCAAACTGCTAAGGGATGGTGTCCTGCGGTCCGCTTTAATGGAAGCCCGTACCCCGGATCAGGTGCTTGAACTTCTGAGCGAGCGGGAAAACCTGGCCGATGAGGACTCTCTTTGACGCCAGTGGATGTTTCACTCGCGCCGGCAGGTATGCCATGAAAATCAGGGCCGATAGGATATCCCCGGGCGTTGGCTGCCTGGCCAGTGCCTGTCTCAAAAATATACAGAGGTAACGAGACCATTAGCCAGTCGGTGCCGAGAGTCAAAGGGGTGCGGGACATTCTACCCGACGAGACCCCCGTATGGCGTTTCCTGGAGCAGAAAATTCATGCTCAGGCGGCGGCTTTCGGCTACCGGGAAATCCGCACTCCAACCTTCGAAGCAACCGAGCTGTTTGTCCGCAGTGTCGGCTCGGAAACCGACATCGTTAATAAGGAGATGTATTCGTTCACTGATCAGGCCGGCAAAGGTTTGACCTTAAAACCGGAGCTCACTGCGCCGGTAATCAGGGCCTACATTCAAAACAATCTCCATCGAGAAGCGCCGCTCACGCGGCTCTATTATATTGATGCCCTCTACCGCCAGGAAAGGCCACAGAAAGGCCGGCTGCGCCAATTCCACCAGTTTGGCGCTGAGGCTATCGGCTCGCCGTACCCCGAACAAGACATTGAGATTATCACCCTGGCTTACGATATTTGCAGCGCCTTCTGCTCCGACTTAACAGTGCGACTTAACACTATTGGAGATCCCTCGTCCCGCGGCACTTTTTTGGAGCTGCTCCGTAAGTCGCTGGAGCCCCATAGTGCTGCGTTTGGTCCGCTGGATCGCCGGCGGTTGCAATCAAATCCATTGAGGCTGTTCGATAGTAAGGATGAGCACACCCAGGATTTGCTGGACCGTTTCGCCCCCCGGATCCACGAGCATGTCTCATCTGAGGATGCCGAGCACTTCGCAACGGTAAAATCCGGGTTGGAGGCGTTGGGGCTACCGGTGGTGCACGACCCGAAACTGGTCCGCGGCCTGGATTATTACACTCGCACCACCTTCGAGATCATCTCCCCGCACTTGGGCGCCCAGGATGCCCTCTGTGGTGGTGGGCGCTACGACCGGTTGGTTGAGGATTTGGGCGGCCCCAGCGTGCCGGCGGTGGGCTTCGCTGCCGGAATTGAACGGTTGTTGATTGCTGCCGGCGGGGAGTTGCCGGGCCAGGCGCCTCCCAATCAAGTGGATGTCTACTTAGTTTCAAAAGGCGACCGGTCAACTCAGCCGGCCATAGAGCTGGCAGCCAAGTTGCGCAAATCCGGCTACGTAGTAATTATGGAAACACTACGCCGCAGTATCAAGGCCCAGTTCCGCGAGGCCAATCGCACCGGCGCCAGGGCAGTACTTATATTGGGCGACGATGAGATCGCAGCCGGTTCCGTTACCCTAAAATTGATGGACAGCGGGCACCAGGAAACAATATCGCTTGACCGCGCGACCGATATCTTGGGGGACTACCTGCGCCCCGAGCGCCCGGTTGACGGTGGGTGATCGGGCAGGTGTTTTTACTGCCCCCAGGCAATGTCGCTAGCTCTATTTGACTTCCGTTAGATATGCCTTCCGCCAAAGAATTAAAGGATCTTCGTCGTCTCCGGCATAAAAAATACCGCCAGGCCCAAAGGCGTTACCTGATTGAGGGGCCCCGCCTGATAGTTGATGCCCTGGCATCCGGCGCACCTGTTAGCCAAATTTTCTACACCGCCGATTTCACGGAATCTGACTTTTGGCACGAAATTAGCTCCGCTGTCGCAGCTCCTGGCATCACTTTGGTTGAGATTACGCCATCGCAGGCAGGTTTACTGCGTACCACGCGGCATACACAGGGCGTTTTTGCCGTTTTACCCATGCCGGAACCCACCGGAGACCCCAAACGGCTGTTAGAAGCGCCCATACTGGTGCTCGATGACATCTCCGACCCCGGGAATTTGGGTACCCTGCTGCGTATCGCCGATTGGTTTGGCATGCCCACTGTTTGGATCAGTGCGGCCAGCGCGGACCTCTTCAACCCCAAGGTCGTAAGGGGTGCCATGGGAGCCCATTTCCACCTAAAAAACATCTATAAAGGCGACCTTGAGCCACTTTCGCGGCTCCTTACAGCGAACGCCATTTTTTGCCTGGGAGCGGCAATTCATGGTGAACAGCTGGGCTCAATCACCCCCGTAGACGACAATTGGGCGCTGGTGCTGGGTAATGAGGCCCGGGGACTGAGTAAGCAGTGGCAAAAGCGCTTGGATAAGCAGGTCGCAATACCGGGTATCGGCAGCGCTGAAAGCCTGAATGTCTCAGTTGCCGCAGGCATAATTCTTTACCAGCTGCGCATCATGACTAAACCGGGAGTTTGAGTTCGTGATACCCTCGATTTTATCCTAATACCCATATTTAGCTCCTCCCCTGGGTAGATTGTAGGAAATCAGCTCTGAAGTACTTTCTATAGGGTATAATTTTGAGGTGTGTTCAGACTCAAAGGGCGCCTCTCCTCGATGACACCTGGCAAAACGCTAAAATATATCCCTATGAACGCCGATCTAGAGGGGGAATACATCCCTTTTTAACGTAGAAAGGAGGTTTAAGCAAACGGGTAGTGGGTTTATTTCTGCGAACGTAGATACTTTTAGAAAAGGTAGCAGGGGGGCCAAGACATTCATATTCCTTCCGTGACGATTGGTCCATGGCGTATTGAAAACAATAATACAGATATATTAACCTCTGGAAAAAGCCGCTGCGGATAGGTAAAGATACGTGGTAAGAAGAATGGTCATAGCGTCATTATTTCGAGCGAGGCTAAACCGATTTCCTCAGCCCAGAAAATTATTTGCCAAGCGGAGTATTAATTGCCAAATAAAATAAGTGCCCAGGATACAGGTTATAACGAGATTGATCCATTAGAATAAAACAAAAATAATAAATCGATTCAGGTAGTCATTAGAAATTATAAAGCAGTCACTCTTTTTGATGAGGTGTATATCGACAGTAAATAACGAAAAACCGAGATTGTAATCATTGCTTATTATAAAGCAAATAACATTTAAGATATTACAGAGAAAAAAACAATGTCGGAATAGTTGATACAGTAGTAAGATATATTAATGTCGGAAACTGAACAAGGTGACCGAGCCAGTATGACGGTCATGCGGCCATAAGCGTATGGTTAATGAGAATTGAGAAATAATCTAGATTAACCAGCGAGATATATTAGACTAATCAAGGTATTGAATAAAATAAACTCAAATGATAATAACGTACAGTACTATATATTGGTAATAGTACGTTAAAATAAGAAAGATATCATTATCAAGATGATACAGTGGATGTATTAACACAGTCATATAGACGATATTAGTGAGTGATGATGTACGGATAATAATCGACAATACTTGGTAGGAAAAACAAACAAAACAAAGAACGGAGCGATATTAATTAATTATGGTGGATAGAGTGAAAAAATAACATAATAAATAAAGGTGGGATTATTTAGGAGGAGAATAATAACGGTACAGAACCCAGCCCAAAACCAGGAACAGCAGGCACCCGCCCACCACCTTAATTTCGAATATCAGTGGATTGCTGATATCCTCACCGGGCACCAGCGACAGGCCGATCGATACCACAGTGGAGAATAGTCCAGCCCGGCCACCAGATAGAGGCCGGCCTTGCCGCCCGGTACCGGTATAATTCCTTCAGCGGTCGCTTGATCCCCCCGGGGACGCAACTTTACCAATGACAGGAACAGGTACAGGTACGGAATGAAATAG
>JACZSB010000278.1 GCA_022574435.1 Fidelibacterota bacterium | reverse complement strand
GAAATATATTGAGGGCGGCGCCCTGGGCGGCAAGGGCTCAGAGGCTCACAAAGCCGCTGTGATTGGTGACACTGTAGGAGACCCGTTCAAGGATACGGCCGGGCCCTCGCTTAACATTCTGATCAAGTTGACGTCGATTGTGTCGCTCGTGATTGCGCCGCTGATCAAGTAATACCAGGGAGACTGGAAGTGAATTATTACGAAGCAATTTTTATTGTACACCCTGCACTGGAGGATTCGGCCCTGGCCCAACTGGTCCGGGAGACGAAGGAGATCTTCATTAAACGCGGGAGTGATATCGTTTACAACGAGGAAATGGGAAAGAAACGGCTAGCCTATCCCATTGAAAAACAGCGGTTCGGCACCTTCTATCTATTCCATTTCACGAGCGAGGGCCAACAAAACGTGCAAATCAACCGTGACCTGGAGCATAAAGATAATATTCTGGCCCATATGATCGTGCGCATTGAGGAGGATGAGGTCCGGCAGGTCAAGCCGGAGTCGGAGGCGGAAACCGATAAAGCGGTCGCTGGTGAAGAGCAGGCGGATACGGGGAAAGAGGAAGTTAAGAGCGCGGTGGAAAAAACGGATGGGGAATCCAAAGCAGAAGCCGCAGTGGAAGTGACAGAGCCGCTCGAGACTGGGGCGACCGCCGAGCAAGAGGAAGCGCCCTCCGATGAAGATCTACCTGAAACCAAGCCAGCGGAATGAACTGTCGCCATCCAGCTAACAGCGGTGTAATCCTGAGACAGGGGCAATTTCACCCGGCCGAGCGATTTGCGATGGACGCTACGGCCTACTTAAGGAGATAGCAATATGGCTTTTATGAGCCGCCGTAAAATTTGCAAGTTCTGTGAGAACCAGGTTACCAAAATCGACTATAAGGACGTCCGTACCTTGCGCCGGTTCGTAACCGAGCAGGGGAAGATCATCCCTCGCCGTGTAACCGGGGTGTGTTCCCCACACCAGCGGATGCTGACCCGGTCCATCAAGCGGGCCCGCAATATCGCCCTGATCCATTACACCCTGGATGTCACCCAGACTTAGGAGGAATCCGATATGCAGATTGTGCTCCGTAAAGATGTGGAAACGCTGGGTAAGGCCGGAAGTGTGGTTCAGGTGAACCCGGGCTATGCCCGCAATTTTCTATTCCCCAAAAAGCTGGCGGTGAGGGCCACGGCCTCAAACCTGCGGCGGGTAGCCGATGAAACCCGCCTGGAAGAAACCCGTCTGGAACGGCAAAAGTCCAAGCTGGAGGCCACTGCGGCTAAACTTGGCAAGGTCTCAATCACGGCCGCGGTGAAGGTGGGTGAAGACGACAAAGTATTCGGTTCGGTGACTTCCATGATGGTGGCCGAGCTGCTGCAGAAACAGGGGTTCAAGTTCGACCATCATGACATCGATCTGGAGGAACCGCTCAAGGCCCTGGGCCAGTATGATGTGTCGGTCAAGTTGGGTCACGGGATCAGTGGAACGATCACGGTCTGGGTGGTGCGGGAGTAATTGCACCCCGGCCCGCCTGACGGCTTCCCCTCCAAACTCACTTTCCCACCTGTACGCGGCGGCTGCGGTTACCGATGACGGGCCGGGGCCTTAGCCAGCAACCGTTGACCATGTTTGCCCGGGTCGTCCTACCCCTGTCCCGATTCGATGCCTTTACCTACCGGGTGCCGTCCGACCTGATCGGCCGCCTCAATCCGGGCGCCTTTGTTACGGTGCCGTTTCGCCGGGGAACCGCCATCGGGGTGGTGGCCGGCGTACAGCCGGCGAGCGACTACCAGGGTAAAATCAAGACCATCACAGAGCTGCGGGACGAGCCGGCGGCGCTGCCGCCCGACCTGTGGTCCACCCTCGAATGGATCAGCCGATATTATGGTACGCCGCTGGGACTGGTGCTGAAGACCGCCCTACCGCTGGGATTCGCCGAGCCGGGGAGCTCCCGGCAGGTGCAATTCGTGTCAATCACCTCATCGGGCGAGGCGGCCTTGGCGGCCTGGACCGGCCGGGCCCCCGCGCAGGAGGCGCTATTGAGTTACCTGGCTCAGCAGGAGCTGCCCTCAAAAGTATCCGGCCTGTCGAAAGTATGCTCAAGTCCGTTGGCGGTCTGCCGCCGGCTGGAACAAAGGGGCTGGGTTGCCCTGATACAACGTGCCGTAGATGCTGATCCACTGGCCGGCCTGGCCCCGGCGCCACATGATCGGGTGACGCTATCGGCTGAGCAGGAGACTCTCCTGAGCGAGATCAACCAGGCGCGTAAGCGGGGTGGGTTCGCCCCGTTCCTGCTTCAGGGGGTGACCGGCAGCGGCAAGACCGAAGTGTATCTCCAGGCCGCCCGGGAAGTGCTGGCAGGCGGCGGTTCGGTGCTGGTGCTGGTGCCGGAGATTTCCCTCACGCCCCAGGTGGCGACCCGCTTCCGGGCTGCCTTCGGCACGGAAGTGGCATTGTGGCACAGCCACCTGTCGCGGGCTGAGCGATCCTGGACCTGGCGGGAACTGCTGCGGGGCCGGTTCTCAGTGGTGGTGGGCGCTCGCAGCGCCCTGTTCGCCCCGTTGCACAACTTGCGCCTGATCGTCGTAGATGAGGAGCAGGAGGGCAGTTATAAGCAGGAGGATCCGGCCCCGCGGTACAATGCCCGGGATGCCGCCCTGATGCGGGGACGTCTGGCCGGGGCCCTGGTGCTGCTAGCCAGTGCCACCCCCAGTGTGGAATCCTATTACAACGGACTTATCGGCCGGTATTCCAAGTTGTCCTTAAGTGAGCGGTTCGATGGGGCGGCCTACCCCCTGGTGCGGCTGGTGGATTTGAAAGTAGAGCGCCAACGCAGCCAAAATTATAACCTGGTGTTGTCGGAACCGTTGGTGGCCGGCATCGAGCTGCGCTTGAAGCGCCGGGAACAGGTTATCTTGCTCCAGAATATCCGCGGCTACGCCCCCCTATCGGGCTGCAACGACTGCGGGTTCAGCGCCCATTGCCCCAACTGTGCTGTGCCGCTTAGTTATCATAAGCATACCGGTCGGCTGCACTGCCATTATTGTGGCAGCAGCCAGCAGGGTCCGGAGGCCTGCCCGGAATGCGGCAGCCCCCATGTCTACTTGTACGGGGTGGGCACCGAGCAGGTGGAGGAGGTGCTGCAGGAGCTATTTCCCCAGGCGCGGGTAGCCCGGATGGACGCCGACACCACTCGCCGTCGCGGTGCGCATGCGCGTATTCTGCAGGCCTTTGCGGCCGGGGAGGTGGACATCCTGTTGGGCACCCAGATGATCGCCAAGGGGTTGGATTTCGACCGGGTGACACTGGTGGGGGTGGTAAACAGCGATACGGGCCTGACCTTACCGGACTTCCGGGCCGGCGAACGGACCTTTCAGCTGGTTTACCAGGTCTGCGGCCGCTCAGGCCGGCGGCGGGAGCGGCCCGGGGAAGCCATCATCCAGACCAACCATCCCGACGATGTGGCCATCAAGGCCGCTGCCCGTCTGGATGCCCACCGCTTCTACAACCAGGTGTTGGCCGAGCGCCGCGAGCTGCTCTATCCGCCCTTTTCCCGGCTGATCCGGCTGCTGGTGCTGGGTCGCAGGCAGGAGCCGGTCTGGGAGCGGGCACGGGAATTGCGCTCCCGCCTGACACCGGCGCAAAAGGGGATCACTATTCTGGGACCGGCCTCCGCGCCCTTCGAGAGGTTGCGGGGACAGTGGCGAGTGCACCTGCTGATCAAATCGGACCGGGCACTGGACCCGGATGGGATACGGCTGCACCGGCATACCTTCAGCAGCATCCCGCGGTCTTGGCTGGAGGGCGCCCGGGGGGGCGTCCGGCTGAAAATCGACGTGGACCCGGTCAACCTGTTATGAAATGGTTTGACGCAGTTTGGATCACGGTTCTGGCGTTGGCCGGCGCCGCCTGGGTTGCGCCCCTTGCGCTGCAAAGGCCGGTGGAAACGGAGAGAATCTATTCCAGTGCCTTGGGAGATTATCGGCTGCAGCTACCAGAGGGCTTCAGTTCGGTGGCAGCTATAAATCTCCGGCAGACAGTGGAGACGGTGACAACGGTGCTGGTGGAGCGCTATGGCCCGGTGGCCAAAAGGCGCTATGAGCTCATACTGGCCCGGGATCATGCCGAGATGGCCAGCTGGACCGGGCACGAACTGCCCGAGTGGTTCCAGGCGGTAACCATTAA
>JACZSB010000277.1 GCA_022574435.1 Fidelibacterota bacterium | reverse complement strand
GGCCGCGACCGCGGCCAGAAAGGGGGCCACTCAGCCAACCCCCACAGCTACGTATCCTGCTCCATAGGCGTAGGTAGACCGCAGGGAGGGCTCGCCGTCACCCTCGGCGCGGATGGCCCACGAGGAGATCTTGTCCAGCAACGGTATCCTGTGGGACAGGTCGAGGATGTGGGTAAGGCCCATGGACAGGACGAAGACGCCAATGACAATCCGCAGTGCCCGGGCAACCGGGCTGGGGTCTGATCCTGTGATAGAGAGGTCTGCTCCAACCCCCGCGCCCAGGACGCCGACCAGCGCCCCTAGAATGGCTACCACCGTTACAACCCCCAGGGCCGCCACCAGGCCGTTCTTCAGGGCGTTCCGGAATCTTTTCCCAGCATCCATCTCCTGCCCGAAGCTGGCGAAGGCGATGTAGCTGGGCAACACCGTGAAACTGCACGGCGAGAAGAAGGAGGCGGTGGCCGCCGCCAGCGTAGTCAGGATCAGGCCATAGGTGGCGAACTCCCTGGGCGCCAGGACGCCCTTGACGAAGGCCAGGAAACCTAGATAACCCAGTCCCCCTATGGCCAGCAACAAAAGGGCCAACGAGAGGATCGGGAGGTATGGGGCAAGGGTCCGTCGGAAGTACATCGTGTTGCTCTCGCGCTGCCCTAGGCCACGCTATAGCCCAGCTCCTCCAGCCTGTCTTTGATGTCCTGGATGGATACCACATCGGGGTCCAGGGACAGCTCCACCATCTGGGTCTTACCGTCATTGGTGACGATGTAGACAGAATAGCTCCCGGCTGTCACAAATGTCGAGGCATCGGTAAAAATTTTCCAGGTTACGAAGTTATTGGAATCCTCTTCATTCTTGGTCGAGGTGTGTATCTTGGTGGCCCCGGTCAGGTCCGTCACCACTTCGGAGCCCTGACTACCGGTTATGACCACCGCGCCGGTGTCCAGCCCGCTGGTCAATGAGACGTAAACCTGCACATCGGCGTTGTCGTCCACATCCACGAAGGCCCAGTAGATGTCGATGCTGTCCAACCCGTCGCCGGAAATCAAGCCGCCGGTTTTGCCCAGCACGCCACCCGACTCCAGAGTAACGGCAAACACATCGTCAGCGGTGCCGTCACCCGTGAAGGCGCTGTTAGCGTCAAAATCGATGCCGGCGTCAGTACCGGTGGCATCGAAGGCCGGCCAGTGGCGCACATCCAGCGAGTCGCTGGTGCCCAGCACCCAATCCGCGCTGGCACTGGAGGTGATATAAAAATACCAGGTTCCTTCACTCAGGTCAACACCGTCTATTTGGCCATTCAGCTGTGCGCCTTCGGTGGTGCTGGCATCTACAGGATTGCCGTCGGCTTTATCGATCACTCGATGAGTTAAAGCGGACGTTGCGGCATTAACTCTATCCAGGTTGGTGGAATCGGAGGCCCACAAAAAGTAGTTGACCTCGCCCACATTGGCGGCATCGTTATCGATCAGGTCATCGCCACCACCGCTAGCACCGTCGAGGCCAAAGAATGAGCCCCAGTCGTCTTGACTGCCGGAGGCGGTGTTGTTGCCAGAGACTGTACCACCAGTATTATCAATGATCAAGTCAGGAACAACGGCAGTAAGGAAGTTGGACACTGCAGCCGGATAGACATCTCCGCGATCCGAAGTCACATCCCCACCCAAGAAATCGGTGGAAAAAGTGGTCAGCGTCAAGGAGTCGGCATATGTGATCGTCGGTGTAACCGTGGCGTCGGGACCGGCACCACCAGTATTAGTGAACGCAATACTGTAATCCTGGGTGTCAGCCCCCGGCACAGTCGATGACGTGATCGGAAAGATCACCGTGAAATCGTCTCCTGCGGCGCCACCGAATGAGGTGGCTGTAAAGGTGATGGTCACAGCGGCGGTGGTTGCCGTCACCACCGGTACAAAGGCACCGGCGGCGGCTTTATCGCCTGACCACCACACGCCATCGGCAAATGAGCCGTCACCGTCAACGTCGGCCACACGGATGTCGGCCGGTAACGTGATCGTAATCGTCTCGGTATTACCGAAGGCTCCAAGCCAGCCGGTCATATAGATCGACTGGAAGAATTGCTGGTCACCAGGACCGCTACCGGCTACCACATAAGCGCCCTTGGGCACCGTGCTTGGGGACACCACCGCGGTAGCAACCGCATTGGCTACCGAAGCTCCCAGCGTGAGTATTGCCAAGGCTATAAGTTGAATTTTAACCAAGCTCTTCATGGTTGGTTCCTCTCGGTTTCGCGTTCTCTGTAGGATGAACTTTGTTCATTTTTTTAATTTGCCCCTTCCGGTAACCTGCCTTGACGGCAAGCACTTGCACGTCCTCCGTGCGAGGCCTTTTAACTTCTTCCTTTATCGGATGCTTTCCGCAATTCTTTAGCCCTTTTTCAACATTATTTTCAGCAGGCCCCTGTTACCCCGCCCCCGTCATGGGAAAAGGTAAGGTGGCTGGACGAACCTGGCAATCAGGCATAACCCTATTCTTATGTACGGGTATATCCTGATAACCGGTCAACCTTTTGGGCCTGAACTAATGGCGGTAGGCCCGAAACAGCGCCTCTGAGTCGGCGGCCGGCGGTAAATTTCGCTACCTCTGCAGTGGCAGTCGGCAGTTGGCGGTTGGCAGCCTGCCCGCAGTAACCACCGGCTGACATCCACGGTAGCCGGGTAGCGTAAGCGTAGCAGAAAGGCAACCGAATATGCCAGTCAGCCCAACCAGGCCCTCCGGCCGGATCGCCATCGTGGGCGGTGTCCGTACCCCTTTTGCCAAGGCCTTCACCGACCTGACCCACCTGGACGCCTCCGACCTGGCCAAGGTGGTGACCCAGGAACTGATCCAGCGCCTGGAAATGCCCACCGACGCCATCGACGAGGTGATCTGGGGATCGGTGCTGCCTACTATGTCGAACTTGAATGTGGGCCGTGAGGTTCCCATCGCTCTGGGTCTGGATCATGTGGTGGGCCATACCCTGGGGCAGCAGTGCGCCAGCGGTATCAGGGCCGTCACCGCCGCGGCCGAGCGGATCATGGCCGGGCAGGCCCAGGCGGTAATCGCCGGCGGCTCGGAGTCCATGTCCAACACCCCGGTGACCTTCCGCCAGCGGCTGGTGCTGACTTTGCAGGCGGTGCAGAAAGCCCGCAGCCTGGGCCAACGCCTGAGTGCCCTGCGCCGGGTGCGCCTGGGGGACTTCCTGCCACGGCCACCGGCCATCGAGGAACCGAGCACCGGGCTGTCCATGGGCCAACATACCGAGCTCATGGCCCAGATCAACGGAATCAGCCGGGGGGAGCAGGACGAATATACCTTGACGTCCCATCAAAGTGCGGCCACAGCTCGGGCCGATGGGCGGGTCAACGGCGATCTTGTGCCGGTTTCATTACCCCCCAGGCACGATCACTTTTTTGATCAGGATAACCTGATCCGCGAGGAAGCCTCACTGGAGCAGTTGGGTAAGCTGCGCCCGGTGTTCGACCGCCGGCACGGCACCCTCACCGCCGGCAACTCCTCAGCCTTGACCGATGGCGCCAGCGTGGTGCTGGTGATGAGCGAGGAGCGGGCCAGGGAGCTGGGCTACCAGGCCTGGGGCTATATCAGGGCCTATGCCTACGTGGCCATCCCGCCCAAGCCGCAACTGCTGTTGGGACCGGCCTACTCCACTCCCCTGGCGCTGGACCGGGCCGGCCTGCAACTGGGCGACCTGGACTTAATTGAGATCCATGAGGCCTTTGCCGCCCAGGTGCTGTCAGTGCTGCAGAAACTGGAATCGGAGCAGTTCGCCCGGGAGGAGCTGGGTCGCAGCGCCGCGGTGGGCCGGGTGGACCGGGACAAACTGAATGTGAACGGCGGCTCCCTGGCTTACGGCCATCCGTTCGCGGCCACCGGCGGCCGGCTGGTGATCAACCTGCTCCAGGAGTTGCGCCGCCGTGACCTGCAGCTGGGGCTGCTGACCATCTGCACCGCCAACGCCATGGGGGTATCGATGGTGCTGGAACGGGCCTGAGGCATACCATATATCTTATATAAGGGCGCGAATGATCAGCTATAAAGTGGATGACCGTAACATCGGGGTGCTGACCCTGGACCGCCCCGATAAGCCGCTGAATATTTTGAGCGCCGCCAGCTTCGAGGAACTGGAGCGGCTGCTCACGGGCCTGGCCGGGCAGGATAGGCC
>JACZSB010000276.1 GCA_022574435.1 Fidelibacterota bacterium | reverse complement strand
GAAAACCAGCCAGGACATCCGCCAGGAGTTTATCTCCTTTTTCGAGGAGCGGGGACACCGCTTTGTCCGTTCCAGCCCAGTGGTGCCCCTGGACGACCCCACCCTGCTGTTCACCAACGCGGGGATGAACCAGTTCAAGCCGATCTTCCTGGGAGAGCGGAAGCCGGACTATAACCGGGCGGTGAACAGCCAGAAGTGCATCCGGGTGTCGGGCAAGCACAACGACCTGGAGGAGGTGGGGGTCGACAACTACCACCACACCTTTTTCGAGATGCTGGGCAATTGGTCCTTCGGGGACTACTATAAAGCCGAGGCCATTGAATGGGCCTGGGAGCTGCTCACCGGTGTGTGGGGGCTGGATAAGCGCAGGCTATGGGCCACCGTGCACGACAGCGACGATGAGGCGGCCCAGCTATGGACCCAGGTAACCGACATACCCGCCAGCCAGGTGCTGCGTTTCGGCGATAAGGAGAATTTCTGGGAGATGGGGGAGACCGGTCCCTGCGGACCGTGCTCCGAAATACATTATTACGACGGGCCGGACATCAGCCGGATGACGGCTGAGGGGGTCAACGCCGGGCCGGAGTACAAGGAGCTGTGGAACCTAGTTTTTATCCAGAACAGGCGGCTGGAGGACGGCGCCCTGGAAGATCTGCCTGCCAAACATGTGGATACCGGAGCCGGGTTGGAGCGCATCGTGGCTGTTATTCAGGGGCAGACGTCCAATTATGCCACCGACCTGTTTATACCGCTAATCGAGCATGTGGCCCAGCTCACCGGCGTGCCATATGATGAGGGCCAAGGGGTGGCCCACCGCGTACTGGCCGACCACATCCGCATGTTGGCCTTCTCCCTGGCTGACGGCGCCCTGCCGGGCAATGAGGGCCGGGGCTACGTGGTGCGGCGGATCTTGCGGCGGGCGGCTCGCTTCGGGCGCCAGTTGGGCCAACTGGAACCGTTCATTTACCGCCTGGTGCCCACCCTGGTTGATATTATGGGGGAGGCCTATCCCGAGTTGGGTGAAAAGCGCCAGTTTATCGCCAAAGTGATCAAGGCCGAGGAGACCGCTTTCGGCGAGACGTTGGACCGGGGGCTGGAACTGTTCGGTGACATCACGTCCGGCCTGCAGGCCGGTGACACCCTTTCGGGCGATGAGGCCTTCAAGCTCTATGACACCTACGGATTTCCGCTGGACCTCACCGAGCTCATGGCCCGCGAAAGAGGCATTACGGTGGATCAGAAGGGCTTTGATAAGGCCATGGCCGCCCAGAAGAAGCGGGCCCGGGGGGGCGGCAAAGGCGGCAGTCAAAAAGCTGACCGGGACTGGACGACCGTGACCAAGGGCCGTGATTCGGTCTTCCGGGGCCATGAGACTACCCAACATAAGGCTGTCATTCGCAAGTACCGGCTCCTTGAGGATCAAGCCGTTGAGGTGATCCTGGACCAGACCCCCTTCTACGCCGAAGCGGGCGGCCAGATTGGCGATACCGGCACCCTCACTGCCTCGGGATTGCTATTGCAGGTCATGGATACGCAAAAATCGGTGGTGGACGGCCACGAGGTTATCGTCCACGAATGCGAGCTGCGCAAGGGCGACATGGAGAATCATCAGGCAGTGCACGCCAAGGTGAACCAGGAGCGGCGGCAGGCCATTCGCCTCAACCATACGGCTACCCACCTCATGCACCAGGCGCTGAAAGTGGTGTTGGGGGACCATATCCAGCAGGCCGGATCGCTGGTGGCGCCGGACCGGCTGAGGTTCGACCTGACCCACTATGAGAAGCTCACCAGCGATGAAATTGAGCGGATCGAAACCATGGTCAACCAGGTCATCCGGGAGAACCAGGCGGTGGATACTAAAGTCATGGGCTTTGACGAGGCCCGGGAGAGCGGCGCCGTGGCCCTGTTCGGTGAGAAATACGGCGACGAGGTGCGAGTGGTGGATGTGCCCGGTTTCAGCAAGGAGTTGTGCGGTGGGACCCATGTGGAGCGCACCGGGGACATTGGGGCCTTCAAGATTACTGCCGAGTCGTCCCTGGCGGCTGGTGTGCGCCGCATTGAGGCCGTGACCGGGGCAGGCGTATTTAACTATTATCGGACCCTGGTTAGCGAACTCGATTCTAAGGCCGAGAAGCAGCGTGACCGGATCAAACAGCTGGAGCGGCAGCTCAGGGCCGCTTCCAAGGCCCAGAGCGCTGATTTAGGCGCTGCCATCGCCGCGGAGGCCCAAATGATTGAGGGGGTCCGTTTTGTGTCTCGTACCGTCGAAATTGGCAATATTGACCAGTTGAAGGATCTGGCGGCGGAGATCAAGCATAAGCTCAAGTCGGCTGTGGTAACCTTAGGGACGGTGTTGGATGGCAAACCGCTGGTGGTGGTGGCCGTCACCGATGACCTTAAGGAGCGGGTACCGGCCGGAAAATTTGTAAAGGAGTTGGGACGGTTAATGGGCGGCGGGGGCGGAGGGACAAGCATCATGGCCACGGCCGGAGGCAAAGACCCGGCAAAACTGGAGGCCAGCCTGAACGCAGTGGCTGATAAACTGAAGATTATGCTGACCGAACGGTAGCTGTGGATAATCCGCTTCTAATCTTCGATCGCTCGGTGGACGGCCGGGTGGGCTACCTGGTCCCGGATGGCGACGTACCTGCTGTTGGCCCCAGCACCGTACTGGCGCCTCACATTCTGCGCAGCCTGCCGGCGGAGCTGCCCCAGGTCTCCGAGCCTGAGGTGCTGCGGCACTATATCGGCCTGTCCCTCAAAAACCACCACGTGGACCGGGACCTATACCCCCTGGGCAGCTGCACCATGAAGTATAATCCCAAGGTGAACGACGCCCTGGCGGCCCGGCCCGGTTTCAGCGGGCTGCATCCCGGCCAGAGCGCGGATGATACCCAGGGAGCGTTGGAACTGATGTACCGGCTGGAGAAAGCGTTGAAAGCCATCACCGGTATGGACCGTTTCACCCTCCAGCCGGCGGCCGGTTCTCAGGGGGAGCTGGTGGGGGTATTGATCATGCGCAAATACCACGACAGCCAGGGATCGAGGCGGCGCTACATCATCATTCCAGATTCGGCCCACGGCACCAATCCCGCCAGTGTGGTTATGGGTGGTTTCGAGACCTTGAAGGTAACCACCGATAGACGCGGCAGGGTAGACCTTAAGGACCTGGAAGATAAAGTATCACCTGAAGTGGCGGGCATGATGCTCACCCAGCCCAACACACTGGGGCTGTTCGAGGACCAGATCGTGGCCATCACGAACCTGATCCATTCGGTGGATGGGCTGATGTACATGGATGGGGCCAACCTTAACGCCCTGATCGGGTTGACCCGGCCGGCCGATATGGGTTTTGATATCACCCACATCAACTTGCACAAGACTTTTTCCACACCACACGGTGGCGGGGGGCCGGGCTCGGGGCCCATTGGCGTTACCGAACGGCTGGCCGGTTACCTGCCGGGGCCGCTGGTGGCGCACAATGACGATGGCAGCTACGGCATGGTATCGCCAGGAACTGATTCAATAGGGCGGGTGCACGGCCAGAACGGCAACTTCGGCATGCTGGTACGGGCCTACGCCTATATACTGTCGCTGGGGGCTGACGGCCTGGCGAACATGAGCCGCCGGGCGGTGCTTAACGCCAACTACTTAAAGGCGTTGCTGGCCGGTGATGACGGGGCGTTCGAACTGCCCTACCCGGAGGGGATCATGCACGAGTTCGTGCTATCGGGAAGCCGCCAGAAGGCCAGGGGAGTCAAGACCCTGGACATGGCCAAGGCGCTGTTGGACAGGGGATTTCACGCCCCAACTATATACTTCCCCCTGGTGGTGCCTGAGGCGCTGATGATCGAGCCCACCGAGTCCGAAACCAAGGCTACCCTGGAGCGTTTCGCTGACGCGCTGAAGGAGATAGACCGCCTGGTGGACGATGACCCTCAATCGCTGCTGGATGCCCCCCAAAACACGCCGGTGGGGCGGCTGGATGAGACAAAGGCCAACCGGGAACTGGACGTGCGGTGGCGGGCTTAAGAAAACTCGCCCCGGACACTGCGTGTCTCTGATCTTGCTACAAAAAAGTGGACACAGCGAGAAGTCATATTACCTGTTTGAGCCTCATATTTTCATATTCTACCGGGGATCTGTAGCCCAGGTAAGAATGTTTTCTGAGCCGGTTGTAATAGCT
>JACZSB010000275.1 GCA_022574435.1 Fidelibacterota bacterium | reverse complement strand
CAAGAATTTTTATGTGCTTGTGGATTGCAGGCAGTGAGAGACCGCGCATGGAAGCCAGCTGACTGATAGAGCAGGGCTGCAGACCTAAAACGTAAATGAACTCTCTCCGGTGTTTGTTGGCCAGAGCTTCAAAAACAGTGTCTAAATCTTGCGGGCCGTTGATCTTGGTCATAACAGTTAACTTCTAGGTTAAGTTTAGTGATTCATTTGAATCTAGTCAACTATTTTAATTGTCGACCGTTGTTGGGCAGGCACATCCACCTATGGGCGGTGTCTGGTAGATTTATTTTGAATACAGCCCAAATTAAAAAGATTTATAACTCACTGGATATCAGGGAGTTTAAGGTGTAATCGTGAACCCAAAGCTGCGCTGGTTGGGCTTATTCCTACCCTCCCTGCCAATGCCAATGCCACTGCTACTGCCATCTGCTTACTGCCAACTGCCTACTGCCAACCGCCGGCTGCCAACCCTGTCCTAAGCGTTGCCCCCGGTCCCCATAGCGGCTAAACTCAGCGCCATGCAAACCCACCTGGCCCTGGACTTCGACGGTGTGATCTGCGACAGCGTGGACGAGTGCCACCTGAGCGCCCTGAACGGTTGGCGCCTGCTCGACGGCCAACGGCAACTGCTCACCGATTTCAAGGCCCTTGAGCAGCCGGCGGTGGAGCGTTTCCGGCAGTTGCGCCACCTGGCCCATAGCGCCCCCGAATTCTGGGCGCTGATCCATTTCACCTACCACGAGCAGGGAGCGGTCGACCGGGCCCGGTTTGAATCAAAAATGCAGGCGGAGGCTGCTGCAGCTGCTGCATTCGAGCCGTTATTTTTCAAGGCCCGCGGCCAACTGCGCTCCGCCGACCCCGGCCGGTGGCTCGGCCTGAATCGCATCTACCCTCAGTTTCAAAGCGGCTGGGAGCGGATCAAAGGCCGGCTGCCGGTGTTCATCATCACCACCAAGGACCGGGAGTCTATCCGCTATTTCAACCGGATCTGGCACCTGGGTATCCCGGACGCTCACCTGTGGACCAAGGAACGGGGCATGGACAAAGCCCAGGCCTTGCTGTCGCTCGCCCGGCAGGTTGATTGCCCGCCCCAAAACTTTATCTTCGTGGATGACAATCCGCACCATGTCCGGCGGGTGGCCGCCACCGGCGCCCGCTGTTTCCTGGCCCGCTGGGGGTACATCGACCCCCAGATGTCGCCAAGCCCAGCAGACAATGGCATCGCCACCCTGGATCAATTAATCGACTTGTTACCATTTATCCCCTGACTGCATCTCACCTTTAGAGTGATAGCAGAGCTACCGATAAAAATAGTTTTGAGAAGGGGAAAAGAATGGATTTCCTGCTGGCCAGATTAAGTAATCTGAAGATTGGCGTCCGCCTGCTGATCGGTTTCTCCATAGTGCTTACACTCACTTTTGTGGTGGGTATATTGGCCATCGGGAAGATGCAGGTGTTGGCCGGTCTGACCGAAAAGCTATACCGTCACCCATATGCCGTCAGCAACGCCACCCGGGACATTCAGACCGGCGTGGCGGCCATCCAAGCCAGGATGAAGGATATTAGCCTGGCCGAATCTGCGGCAGAAATCAATGCTGCCATTCTGGGCATCGATCGGCTGGAGGCGGAAGTTCTCAGCCACTTCGCCGTACTCAATGAGCGGTTCCTTGGCGACCAGACCATCATCGATCAAGGACTTTCTCGTTTCCGGGAATGGAAGCCGTTGCGCCATGAGATCGCCACCCTGATCAAGGCCGGTAACCGGGTTGAGGCCCAAGCCCTGATCCAGGGCCGGGAAGGTCCGCAGCTGCAGCAGATCGAAATGGCCATCGGCGAGGTCGTCGATTTCGCCAGCAATATGGGCATCAAGTTTAACCGCAATGCCAACGAAATCCGCCGGCAGACCATACGCTCCATGTTCCTGCTATTGGCTATTGCCTCCGTCACCGGCGCCTTTATCGCCTTCATCATCACCGTCAGTCTCACCAGGCCGCTCCGCGCCGCGATCCAGGTACTGGAGAGCATCGAACAAGGGGAGGGGGACCTGACCCGCCGCCTGAACATCAATTCTCGCGATGAGATCGGGCGCATGGGACAACTGCTGGACTCATTTATGAGCATGCTCCAGGACATGCTCCTTAATGTGGTTAAGAGCGCCCAGCGAGTTTACGATGCCGCCGAGGAAATCAGCACAGCTTCGGAGATTTTCGCAAAGGGGGCGGAGGATCAGCAGAACCAGTTGTCTGAAGTTGCCACCACCTTCGAGGAAATGACTGCCATGATAGCTGAGACTACCTCGAATGCTTCCCGCACCCGGGAGAATACCGATCAGACCGCCGAGATGACCGCCGCCGGCCGCCAGGCCGTAACCCGCACGGTGGAAGGCTTCGAATCGGTGGCTACAAACGTTCAGGAGGCTGCTGATCGACTAAAACATTTGAGCAGTCGTTCGGACCAGATCGGCAGCGTGGTCCAGGTGATTGTTGATATCGCCGACCAGACCAACCTGTTGGCCTTGAACGCCAATATAGAGGCTGCCCGGGCCGGTGAGGCCGGACGCGGTTTTGCCGTAGTAGCAGATGAGGTGCGCAAGCTGGCCGATCGAACCGTGGTAGCCACCGAGGAGATCGGCGGACTCATCGGCAATATACAGAGAGAAATCGGGGAAACAGTCGATTTCATGACATCGGTCCAGGGACTCTCAAAGGAAGGGCTACGCCTGGTGTCGGAATCGGACCGGGCTCTGGACCAGATTTCCCACGCCATTTCAAATGCAGCCATTGCCGTTGACGAGATAGCCACTGCCACCACCGAGCAAAGTGCTGGTGTGGAGCAGATTACCCGTAACATCGAACAGGTAACCTCCGTCGCCCATGACACCTCCGTAAGCGCCCGGCAGCTATCGGATTCAGCCGCGGGATTGAAATCCGAGGTTGACAGTCTGACGAACCTTACAAACCTATTTAAACTGTAGAATGTCGGTACCGGACCTAGAAAGCCAAGCGATGGGGAGGCTGCCAAAAGTGGATCAGACCCCGGCCGCCTTTTACCGAACCGCGCGATATGCCTTGACCCTGGCGACAGCCGCTCTAGGCCTGGTGCTCCAGGCGGCCCCCTGGCCGGCCAGGCTGGCTACCTCTGAGGGTGCCTATGTGTTAACCGATTCCCTTTTGGCCCACGAATGGACGCTAGTATATTTCTACCGCGGCTACTGGTGACCCCACTGCAACCGGCAGGTGGCCGATCTGGTGAACAATTTCGACCTGATAACCGAGCGGGGGCTGGACTTCTTTGCCGTCAGCGCCGAAGCCCCGGCCGATTCCCGCCGGATGAAAGAACGCCAACAGGCGCCTTTCCTCTTCATCGCCGATCAAGACCTGGCGCTGATCGATCACTTCGGCCTGCGTACCACGACTTTCTCATCCAAGCTGATGAAGTTTAAAACCATCTCACATCCTACTTTTATATTATTCCACCGGCGTGAGGAGGTGTGGCGCGATGTGCAACCAAAGTATAAGCGCACCGCCGTGAGCGAGACCCTGGCACAGATTGACAGTGCTATGGCCCGTATCACAGCGGCCGGCGCTCTGCAAATTCCCCAAGAATTGGAACAATCAGAACCAATGATAATAACAAGGAGCAGCGAATGATCAGATTAATACCTCTCTCTCTAGTCACAACCTTATTATTGCCGCTAACCCTGGCGGGCCAGATTTCACTGACCCAGCAGGATGGCACTATCAGCGGGCTGGGACACGCCGCCAGTCACGACTTCCCGGTGGTAATCGAGACCTTTGAGATTACTGTGGGACCGATCGATAGTGCCGGCCGCCGCACCATCACGGTAGAGATCCCATCTAAGGCCATCACTACCAACAACTTCATGCGCGACGCCCATCTTCACACCCGCACGATCAAAGTAAGGAAGCATCCCTGGATCACCTTCGTGGTCACCACCAGGGCGCAATTGGTGCCGGGCACTGCCACTTTAACGGGGCAACTGACACTCAACGGCATCACCAATGAGCAGACAGTGGAGGTCACCATCAGTGAGCAGGATGGCCGGTTGCGCGCGGAAGGCAGCCTGGTGATAATACCCACCGCCTTCGGCCTGCCCCTGGTAGTCATGGGCCCCATGAAAGTGCAGGACTACGTCGATCTGTACTTCAACCTGGAGCTGCCCGCCCAGTGA
>JACZSB010000029.1 GCA_022574435.1 Fidelibacterota bacterium | reverse complement strand
CAGCCACCAGCCGGCGCCGAAGGCCCGCAGGCAGTAATAGAACACCAGTGCCAACGGCAGGCCGATGACGGTACCCACCAGCGAACCCTTCAGCCGCTCCCAGCCCCAGGCGGCGATTGTCTGGTTGGAAAGGCTATACTTGTGCTCCAGCCAGTACCCGCTGGTAAAGGATAGGGGCCAGGCGTATACCTGGGCGATCAGTCCCAACGCCAGGCCGAACAATAGGAAATGGAGGTAGGGGTTGGGACTGTAACCGGTGATCTCAACCAGCCGGGCAGCGGCCGGAGTGAGCACCAACAGCAGCAGGTAGCCCCAGCCCAGGGCGGTACCGGTGAGCGCAAGCAGCAGCTTCTGGCGGTGATAGCGTTTGGGCCGGTCGGCGGCGGTCATTCCGGTGCGCTCCGTGAGGCCAGGCGATAGGTGTCCCGGGCAATGGTCCACTCCTTGTTGGCACGGTTCACCCGAATATCGACGGCGCTGTTATCGGCGGAAATGAGGCCTCGGCCTTCTGCCTGCCCGCTACGGTCGGGGTCCAGAGTCAGTCCCGGGAACTTCACTGCCTCCAGCCCCATGGTGGGCGCCGGGAACAGGTATAGGCTGAGAAGCATGCCCTAATTTAACGGTGGCGGGGCAACACCCGAAACGGGGATGGCCGGCAGCGGCCCGATCCGCGTTAGGCTGACTAATGGCCCACTTATACCCTGCGATAGACCCTCAAAAGCCCCTAGCCCCATTTATACCCAGGCCATGGTTCCCACTTAACCGATAGGGGAGGCGAGCCCATGGGGGACATGCAAAATGAAAAATAGGTCTTGGTTCTTACTCGCCTTTCAAAGAGCACGGGCAGGTAATTGTTTCTATGGGGCGCTGTAGTTCGCCCGGTGCGCGACCACGGTGAGGAAATAAAGGATAAAATAGTTTCTAGGATGGATGCTCGGACT
Organism: Fidelibacterota bacterium; assembly: GCA_022574435.1. Lineage (GTDB taxonomy): Bacteria > Fidelibacterota > Marinisomatia > SCGC-AAA003-L08 > TS1B11 > JACZSB01. The sequence goes on along the minus strand of JACZSB010000029.1, from coordinate 15,444 downwards.
GGAACTGTCCAATTCCCTAGGAAGCAACCGGATTCCTCGTCATATTTTTCCCGATAGTATAACAATAAATACTGCTGGGTATAAATTCGATAGGTGTACCCCGGATGGTACGTTGCCCGGTCCGGGTCCTGGTTGTGATCTTTGGCATCCCTTCCAAATTGTTCACCCTAGCAAAATCTATTAAACCCTGCACTGTGTCCGGATGGGAATAAGGCCGATCGCTCCACTTAACCTCAACGGCCCACTGCATCTGCGGAGAACTGAATATCCGGCCGACAAAATCAACTTCTCCACCTTTCCAGCGAGCGTAGTTGATATTGTCGGTCAAATATTGATTGTGGAACCACTGGGCGAATATGGCCGTCTCGGTCAGGTGACCCATATCCTCATGATCTGCGCTAACCGGTCCGAACAAGGCCGTTCGCAGGGATGGATTTGTAAGATAAACCTTAAACTGCCGGTCCCGCTGGAAGTGCTTGCCCGTTTTATCGATGCGCCTGATGCGCTTGATAAGGAAAGCAGCCTCCAGGTAATCGAGATAGCGCCTGACCGTCTCCTTATTCACCCCCGAGGATTGTGTTAATCCCCCCATACTCACTTCCTCGCCGGTATTATAGGCCAGAGTCGTAAACAGCCGGTTCAATTCCGGTATGTCTCTGATCCCGTAAAGGCTCGGCAAATCTTTCAGCAGCACCTTGTCAAGAATATCCGATTTGATGAACCTGGCTGGATTGGCCCTGATCTCCTCCGAAAAGACCGTCTCGGGATAACCGCCATAATTAATATAATCAATAAAATTCTCATTCAACCGGTCTATATCGGTACATTTATAAGCGTATGTATCTGAGGCAATTTCCTCGATCAATTCATCTTCCACTGCCCGGAACTTCAGGAATTCGGCAAAAGTTAGCGGAGGCAGCAGAAAATCGGTAAATCGCCCGGCGCCCGATTCGGTGCTTTTCAGCCTTAAGGCGGCGGCCGCCGAGCCGGATACGATAAACTTGAAGTTGGGATACGTATCCACCAGACTCTTCAACTGTATTTCCCAATTTTTTAGATACTGTATCTCGTCAAAAAAGCAGTAGCCGGGCTGATCCGAATGAAAATTTGCAATATCCCGTAGCAGGTTCACGAAGATATCCAATGGCATTCCAGTATAAATTGGTGTATCGACGGAGACATAAAGAATGTTATCGGCAGGTATCCCGGCAGTCCCGATCAATTGCTTAATAAGATGGTGAATAAGCACTGTTTTGCCTACCCGCCGGGGCCCCATCAAAACCACCGACCGCCGAGGTTGATGCTGCATCACGAGTGCACTGAAGGGCGACAGGTAATCCCTGGGCTCTAGGTCACCGAAGGGAATTACAGCTGTCCCCTCCTCCCACCAGGGATTATCAAGCCAAAGTCTGTCGACCTTCTCTTCGACGGCTATGGACTTCATCATCTCTCCAGTACAGGCTACTATAGCAGCGTTAATGCCGCATCTCTGCTTATTAAGGCCATTACACCGTCCCTAATATAGGTCTGAATTAGTTTAGAGTCAAGGTTATAGCGTAAATACCATTATTGTGTATAATAACGCTAGTATACAAGCGCTATCAATGCTATAATTCATAATAGCGCTGTTGTGACTGCTCTAATATTGATATAAACTAGTTTAAGGCTAAGATCATGGCGCTATTTGAGCCGTGGCTCATCTTGGCAGCTGTTTCCCAGCGACAGGTCGATGCCTAAGCTAATCCAATCAATTCACGTTGGATTGACCCTGATTTTATGGCGTATATTCCTGCTGCTCTCATCGGTATGCCGCTGGGCCGCAGGAAGATGAAAACGGTTAAGAAGTAGCAGTGGTAGTCAGAAGAATAGTTGCCTGCCTTTTAAACTCGTAACTCGTAACTCGTAACTCGTAACTAAGGCTAGGTGCCCGGCGGAATCTCAATCTCCAGCCAGCGCAACTTTTGGGTGGTGTTGGTGAGCATGTCATGGAAGGTCAACAGGCCCTGGCGCTGCTGATCCCATAGCAGAAGGTCGGCGGCCTCCTCCACGGGACACCAGCGGTAGGCCTGGTGCTCGGACGAGAGGGTCACATCACCAGGGGCCAGCTCCACGCCGAAAACGGGGATGCTGTTCATGCGGTCGTGGGCCGCCTCGTAATAGAAATTCACCTGGTCCACCGTCCACATTTTCAACGGGCGCAGTCCGGCCTCTTCCCACAGCTCCCGGATGGCCGCCTGCCAGGCCTGTTCCCCCGGCCTGATCTTCCCGGTGACACCCTGCCACAGCCCTTCGTACAACTGCCCGGTGGAGCGCTGCAGCAGAAGATAACGCGGCGCCCCATCCACCCAGCGCATGAGGTGCAGATCAATCACCCGCACTATGACTTCATTCATCGGACCGCCCTTCGTAAGTCAGAAGATATGCTCGTGACCAGGCCGGGAAACGTCCATCGGCGATGGCGGCCCGCATGGCGGCCATCAGCTGGAAGTAGAACTTCAAGTTGTGCACGGTTGCCAGCCGCAAGCCCAGCACCTCCTTGGTATTGAACAAGTGCCGCAGGTAGGCCCGGTTGAAGTTGGCGCACAGCAGGCAATCACAGTCCTCCATGACCGGGTCCAGGTCATCGCGATAGCGGGCGTTGCGGATAGTGAGGGTCCCTTGGGCGGTGAACAGTTGGCCGTTGCGGGCGTTACGGGTGGGCAGGACGCAGTCGAACATGTCCATGCCCCGGGCCACTGCCCGCACCAGGTCAGCGGGCGTGCCCACCCCCATGAGGTAACGGGGCCGGTCGCGGGGCAACAGCCGGTCCAGCAGCTCCAAGGTAGCGAACAGTTCTTCCCGGGGCTCACCTACCGCCAGCCCTCCCACGGCGTAGACCGGCGTATCCAGTTCCAACAGTTCCTCCACACTGCGGCGGCGCAGCCCGGGATCGCTGCCTCCCTGGACTATGCAGACCGGGTATTGCGGATGGCCATAGCGGGGCTCGGTCTCGCGAAAACGGGCTAAGGATCGTTGCGCCCAGCGGGTGGTGCGCTCCACTGCGGTGCGCCAGGCCTTCAGGGGGGCGTCTCCCGGAGGACACTCATCAAGGACCATGACGAAGTCGGAACCCAGCCCGCGCTGCAGATCGATGATCTTCTCGGGTGTGAAATGGTGCTCGGAGCCGTCCAGGTGGCTCCGGAAGCTGACGCCGGCGTCATCGATCTTGCGCATGCCAGCCAGACTGAAAATCTGATAGCCCCCCGAATCGGTCAGCAACGGGCCGTCCCAGCCCATGAAACGGTGCAGACCGCCGAAGCGGGTCACCAGTTCCAGCCCGGGGCGCAGGTACAGATGGTAAGTATTACTTAAGACCACCTGGGCGCCCAATTCCCGTACTTCGTGGGGTGTCAGGGTCTTTACTGCCCCGTAGGTGCCCACCGGCATGAAAACCGGGGTTTGGACGGCCCCCCGTGAGAGCTGCATTTCACCGACGCGGGCGGAGCTGGCCGAATCTTCCGCCCGAACAATGAACGCCAGATCACCAGACATCAAGCCGGGCGCTGGGGGCCACTACCGTGGCTGAAGCACAAGTTAAACAGCTGTGATTTTATGGGGACTAGGGCTAGTAATCCAACCCGATGGTGAGATACCAATGGGAACGCTGCCCTTCAGGCTTCGGGTTGAGCTGATAAGCAAAATCAAGTTGGATCGGCAGCCCCAGCAGTATAAAGCGGGGCCCCCAGCCGTAGGTTAGAATTCCTTTGGGATTGACCTTACCAAACCGGTATGCGCCCGAACCAGGATTTTCTGAGCCCACCCAGGCGATGCCGGCATCTGCAAACAGTACGCCGCCCAATTGCCCCAAAACCCTCAGGGCCGGGAAATAGTAGATCAGGAACGGGAAGCGGTATTCCAGGTTTAACAGCACGGCCCGGTCACCCACCAGTTCCATCATCTGGGTGCCGCGCAAAGGGGTGACGTACTTGGAGAAATAGATCGTCTTCAGGTCCTCAACTTCGTCGCCCACGAAAATATCCTGTTTATAGCGCGAAGATTCTTCGTTGCTGAACACCCAGGGCAGACCACCCAGCAGAAAAGCCTGGGCGTCCGGGCCGAAGCTGGCCCCACCGCTCAATCGAGCCGCGATGCTGGTGCCGCCGATAAGCCGGAAATAGCGACGAATATCGTAGGTCACCGACTGGAAGGACATCCAGTCCTTTCCCAGCTGCGGGCTGGCGCTTAGCTGTAGATTTGCCCGCCACCCCCGCACCGGATGCATGTAGCTCCATTCGGCGTTGTCCCAGACATATCCCACCCGGGGTATCAGGGCGGTCAGGGTGGTGGGGTCCCTTTCCTGGAAAAGTGCGACACTGCTCTCAAAGTTATTAACGAATTCCGTGAGTTGGACGCCGTTGTAGGTGAGACCTAAATCGAACCGGCGAAAGCGGTTCAGCGGGAGGGAGGCTGTGACGTCAAACCCGTAATGGCGATAACGGAAGCGGGCCGGGAGGATAAAGCCTGTATCTGGGTCTCTTACCGAGCCGGCAAACATAAAAGCTGTGTGGAAAAGTGTGAAATAGTAGTTGGTGCGATACGGCAGGAGGTGGTAGGTGACGAAATAATCGGAATTCTCCAGCGATATCTGCATTTCGGTAGCCATTGAAATCCGATGATTGCCCAGCATATCGCTGAACATAAACTGGGTCATCCCCTGGAAACTATACAGGGTGCTGTAACCGGCATAACTCTGCACCAGGTCCAGGGTAAAGCGGGTTTTATAGGGATGAACCTTATAATGGCCGGAATCGTCTTTGATGTCGGATTCATTGAGTTCCACCAGATCGGCGGAATCCACCGCGCTGGAAGTATACGCTGAGCGATTACCCACACCGAATACATACCGCGAGTAGTCGCCCACTTGACGGACCCGTGTTTTCCCGCGGTCAGCATTCACCAATACCAACTCCCCGTCTGTGGTATCAGCTTTAACATAGTGAGAAAGGTCAATGTCATGTGGTTGGTCCCACATCAGCAGTGGATTATGGATACGGTAAATATCGAACCCGGAGTTACCGAAGCCGGTAAAATACAGCCGGCTGTCATCACGGGCCATGTTCAGGTCCTGAACTCCGGTCAGGATATTGGTCACTGCCCGCTCTTCGCCGGTATCCAGATTCATCATGTAGATATTGTTTATGCCGGAGCGGTCACTGGTGTAATAAAGGTAGGGACCAGTATGGGCGAAGACCGGGAAGTTTTCTCCGTTGGGTTCCTCAGTGATCAGATGGAGATCGGACCCGTCCCTATTGATCATGTAGATGCCTAAGGTGCCGAAATCAAATTGCTCCAATGAGAAATCGGGCGCCACGGAAGAGAGAGGTTCATTCAGGACCGCGTCCATTCGGACCTGGAAATCGAAGGCAATGCCATCCCCGTCAAATCGGTTCGGCGGGTATTGGCCGCGATCAGAAGCGAAAGCCAGGTAGTCTCCATCGGGAGACCATACCGGGTTGAATGCGCCGAAAACGTCATCGGTGAGGTTGGTAATTTCCCGCGACTCCAGATCAAGTAGATAGATATCGCTCTGAGTACCGTCGTTGCCCACAAAAGCGATAATGTTTTCCTTGGGGTTCCAGGTGGCCATGAAGACTCCCTCCAACCCGGTGATATACTTATCCACCTTTCCGGTTTTAACATCCTTTACATAAAGCAGGTCCTCGCTGGCGGCTTTGGCGGCAAAGGCCACCTTTGAGCCATCGGGAGACCAGGTGATTCCAGGCTTTAGCAAATGTAGTTCCTCGAACTCGCCGGTAGTGCCGCTGTGGATCAGCCGTTTAAGGAAACGGCCATCGGTGGCTGAAATCAGGATCAGTTCCATGGACTGGAAGTTATTGGCCATGATTGCCAGTTTGCTGCCATCGGGCGAGATTGAAGGGGCCGTGTTGTAGACGTTCCGCTGCTTTACATGATCAGTAACCGCGAAAGCGATGTCCTGCACCCGATCACGGCCGGCCACATCGGGCCAGTACTGCTTTTTCAGATATTCCTTCCACTCGTCGCTGAGCTGCTCATATCCCACCCCGATGGCAGACCTCATACCCCGTTCGACGTTGGCCTTGAGCTTAATCTGAGTGAAGATTTCGGCGATGACTTCCTCGCCATACTTGCCCGTGATATAGCGCCAGACCGACCGGCCGCCGTGATAGGCGTATAATCCGCCCAGCTGTTGAACCGGTGGGATTTCACCGTTGATGGCTAGGTCGCGCATCCACATATCCGCGTTGGAGTCCCATTTGCCGGCCAGGTACTCGGCCAGGCCTTCATTCATCCACAAGGGAATCTGGTAGCGGATAGTGCCGTTAACCAGCGATTGGATGTTGCCGCCGTAGACCATATCGTTGATCACCGCGTGCACCAGCTCGTGGCGGATGACGTGGTAGAAATCGGCATAGCTGCCCTCGAAAGGCACCACCACCCGATTTTTGAATAGTTCGGTCACACCGCCGATCCCCTCACGCATGTAGGAAAAGGTCACATTGGTCTGCTGGAAGTCCGAATGGGACTGATACACCATGATGGAGATCCGCTTCTGAATCTGCCAGTTCAACCGGTCGGAGATTTGCCGATAGGCTTCCTCGGCGACCTGGGAAACATATTCGGGCAGAACCAAGTCATCGCCATAGAAGTAGATATCGAAGTAGGTGGTCTGGAGATACTGCCACTCATAGCGGTCATACTGAACGGTGTTCTGCCCGAACTGGGCCGGCGCCGTGTCCAGAGTGATTGCTAAAATAGCGGCGATAATATAACTGGCGTATCTCTTCACATTATCCCAACGCTCTGTGTATCGAAAAGTTCGGTCGTGGCCGGCTTTGGCAGTACCGCAGTGGTGAGGGCCGCGGTGGGCCAGGCTCAGAGTTTGGACCGCAGTTCATCCAGCAACTGCTGCTTGTTGGCCCGGGAAATGTCACGGCCGGAGATACCAAGTCCGGGTATTTGACGGGCCAGCTCTCGCAGCTCCCTCACTGCCATTGATTCCAGCTCCTCAGCCTGCGGGATGCTGACGGCCGGGACATCCTGGGTAGAGCCGGCAACATCACCAACATCCAGGATTTTATAGGTCTCAGTATGGGGCCGGGGAATCACGTGGGTGCCAATTAGCTCGCCTACCTTTTTGGCGGCCGCAGCCCCAGCGGCGACAGAGGCTCGCACCGCGCCGGTTTCGCCCTCAACCTTCACCGTCACCAGGGCGGCTACCGTTACCTCGGTCCCCAACAGGCGCACGTTAGCCGCTTTGACCATTGCATCGGCAGCTTCGATAGCTGCCACCAGCCCCCGGGTTTCCACCAGCCCGAGAGCCCCCCTGGTTGGGTCGTTCATGGTACCTTAAGCTACTCCGCCTTGGGGAGGATGGACTCCACGTCACTGTGCGGTCGCGGAATGACGTGGACCGATACCAATTCTCCTACCTTTTCAGCGGCGGCGGCGCCGGCATCAGTGGCCGCCTTTACGGCCCCCACATCACCCCGGACCATGACCGTTACAAAACCGCCACCAACCTTCTCCTTCCCAATGAGCCGCACGTTGGCTGCCTTTACCATTGTATCGGCAGCTTCGATGCTTCCAATCAGGCCTCGCGTCTCAACCATGCCCAAGGCATCAAGGGTAGTCGGCAAGATGTGCCTCCTGAACTTATGTTAATAGTTTAATCTACAGAATAAGCCCACAGAACTTAGTCGGCTAGTAAGTAGGATTTTACCCGCGGGCTCGGTTAATGTCAACTTATTTCTCCTAATTTTGCTTTGCCTCACCGACGGGCCGAACCTAATTTCAAAGTAGATGACCACACCGGCATATTTAATATCCGATGTGCACCTGACCCTACAGGACAATCAGGAAGAGCGAAACAGGCGGAAACTACTGTTTCAGTTCTTCCATATGGTCCAGGAAACAGGGGGGACCCTGTATATCGTCGGTGACCTATTCGATTTCTGGTTTGAATATCGCCAGGTGGTCGCCAAGGGCTATTTAGATGTAATCAGCCAGCTCTACATGCTGCGAAATTCCGGCGTGGAGATCCATTTCATTCTGGGTAACCACGATTATTGGGCCGATGACTTTTTTGCCAAGTACCTGGGATTCCATGTCTACCAGCAGGCAGCGGATGTGGAGATTGGCGGCCGGCGGGTGCATCTGACCCACGGTGACGGCCTGCTTCCCAGTGACCGCGGCTACCGCCTGTTGCGCCTGGTGCTCCGCAACCGGTTGACCATCTTCCTATACCGCTGGTTCCACCCCGACCTGGGGATCGCCCTGGCCCAGTACGCCTCCCGGCTCAGCCGAAAGTATAATCCCGATGACGGCCGGGAGGACTATAAATTCAACGGCCTGATGGGTTATGTGCAGGAGCAGTGGGCCGCCGGCGCCGACATAGTAGTCATGGGGCATTACCACGTGAACCGATTGCAGACAAATACTGAGGGCAAAAGCTTCCTCTGTTTGGGTGACTGGATCAACCATTTCACCTACGGCAGAATCTTAGATGGACAGATTGAGCTTTTAAAGTGGTCGGCTGAAAGTGGTTGAAAGCATGCAACAGCGATCTTTCATAGCAGAACATCTTTCTCGGGTAGGCTACCTGGTGCTGGCGTTGCTGCTGGTGATCAGCATGGGGGGCTGTTCACTATTCCGGGGCGGCGAAAAGGATGAGACCGACGTAGAAAAGTTGCGCCTGAAATACCAGAAGGGGAAGATGGGCGCCTTGCTCCAAATTATTGAGATCTACGAGGACCCGGAACAACCACTCAGCGCCCGTTTGGCAGCGGCCCGGGCGTTAGGGGAGAGCCGCCACCCCAAGGCCATGGACGCACTGGCCCAGAATATCCGCAACGCCGAGAACCTGGATATCGATATGATGCTGGAGTCCATCGATATCCTGGCCGCCATTCCCAGCCACGAGAGCGGCCGGGCGTTCATCGAAGCATTGGCTTCCACCGATATGAAACTGAACCAGCTGCGCACCAAACTTGTGGAGGGTTTGGAATCGGTGGGCTCGGAGGACTATATCCAGTCGTTGATCGACATGTATCAGAGCACCCGGGAGAATCAGTTGCGCATGGAGCAGATGCTCACCACCGCCCTGGGCAATATAGGCGACAACAAGGCTATTCCGGTACTGATCGATATCGCCAGCGACCCGGCGGTCAGTCTGGGCACCCGCAGCACGGCTATCGAGATCCTGGCCAAGAAAAAGTCACCCGAGGTAGTGCAACTATTCGCCCAGATGCTGGGAGAACCTACTTCCAACTTGCAGCTGCGCCAGTTCGCCCTGCGGGCCATGGGCGATATCAAGGAAGAGAGGCTGATTCTAGCCCTGCTGGAAACCTATCAGATGGGGCGCCAGGAATATTTTGCCCTGATGAACACCCTGCTCAAAGCGTTGGGGGACTTCGACGATCCCACGGTGAAGCCGACGTTGGTGGAGATCGCCCTGGCAGAGGAATTGCCGGCCGCCTTCCGCAAACAGGCCATCACCAGTCTGGCGAACTTTAAGGACCCATCCGTTTTGGGCCGCATCCTGCCGTTGCTGGAACATCCGGAGAATTACTTCCTGCGGAGTGAGATCGCCGGTTTGACTGAAGCGTTGCAGCCCGGGGCGGAAGGGCAGGAACGGCTACGGAGAACGGCGCTCAAGGCCGCCATGGCCTGGGAGCGCAAGCAATGAACCGAATGACAAGGGGCACATTGGCGTTGCTGGCACTGCTTTTGATCTCACCACCGATCATCGTCAGCGGGCAGAAGGATAAGGCCGGCGAGACCATCGAGACGCTGCCCCAACGGCCCCGGGCGGTGACCCAACGGCAGTTTTACGAGATGCAGGTCAGTATGGAGCAGCTGCGCCGGCAGATGAACGAGCTGCGCATCGCCGTGGAGGCCTACAAGAGCCGGGAGCTCTCGCCGGAGGTCTATCGCACCCTCCTGAACCGCATCAAGCCGCCGCGAATGACCCACGAGATAGTGCTGACCAACGGCACTATCGTGCGGGGCAATATCATCAGTGAGGATATCAACCAGGTCACCCTGGAGACCAGCCTGGGCAACCTCACCCTGGATAAGTCCACTGTGCGCAGCATCGGTGAAATGGCGGATTTCAAGCCCAAGATCGATTTTCTAGGTGACGCCCGGGAAGAGATCTACGATGAGCACCGCATCTACAGCGGCCGGGTGCGTAACGAGGGGATCACCCGGGGCGATTTCGTGCGGGTGGTATTCCGGCTGTGGAGCGCCGAGACCAAGCTGCTGGCGGTAGACTCCAGTTTTGTGGACGGCAGCAACATGTCCTATATCTCGGGGGTATTCAGCGACACGTCCATCAGCCCGGGGAAGGACGCCGGCTACCGCGTGCAGGTTAGAGTGCCCCAGGGCAAAGCGGTGAGCTACATCACCCGGGAGATCCACCTGGAACAGGTGGACTGAGAGTAGTTGGCAGATGGCAGTAGGCAGTTGGCGGGGAAGAAAGATTACCGCCAAGGCAGGCCCTAATCGCTCACCTGAGCTGGTCGAAGGCTTGGCTAACCCCGCCCTGGCGGGGCAGGCTGATGGCGGGGGATGGAGTGGCCAGGTATATATAGCCACCGATGTTGATAACTATTAGTTTTTTTAAAAGGGCGTAAACGCCCTCTGCCTCGTATTTTGATCGTTTGACCACCCAGCCGTAAACGACGGGGCTAATCTGCCAACATTCAGTTTCTGCTCAACCAAGCCATTCATGGCTGGGACAAAGTAGGTCATCACCACCCATAGACGCCGGTCTCCCCGTGGCGGCTCTGCCCATCGGGCCTGCCCGGCCAGGGAAACACCCGGAGGAGGGGTACGGCCTCCCCGTGGCCGGAACGGCCAGGGCCCAGGGTTCAGGGCCTTATTTCCCATCGCAATGCGGGCGTGAGTTGTGGCTATCGCCCCAGGTCGCCAGGGTGGGGATTATGACTGCTGCTCGGCAGACGGTCTTTCGGTAAAAATGTATTGCATTTGCATATGCAATGCACTACATTCAGGCTGAAAGGAGGTGAACACACATGGGCAAAACTGCATCAGTATCTGTGCGGATGGAACCGTCCCTCAAGCGTGACGCCGAGAATATACTGCGGGATTTGGGCCTGCCGGCCTCTCAGGCGGTGACCCTGTTCTACAGACAGCTGGTATTGCACAAGGGGCTACCCTTCGAGGTCAAATTACCGGTCGAGGTAACCCGTAAGGCCCTGGAAGATGCGGTAAATGGACGTGATCTGGCAAGTTTCTCAACTGTCGATGAGCTCTTTGAGGACTTGGGGATTTGACACCCGCAATCCGTAGAACGAGCCAGTTCAAGAAAGATGTTAAACGCCAGAAAAAAAGGGGGAAGGACTTCAAGGAGTTTAAAGAGATCGTTAATAAGATCGCGGCGGGTACCTCACTGCCATCAGCTCATCGTAATCACCAGCTGATCGGAAATTATAAGAAATACAGGGGAGTACGGGAATGTCACGTGGAACCTGATTGGCTGCTGATCTACCTGAGATCGAAAAATGAACTGATCCTTATCCGCACCGGCACGCACGCCGACCTCTTCGAGTAATTACCTCGCGTTCCTTCCAAATTGCTTAAAGTTGATCCGTCAGCTGGCTGACTGACGGCAAACTTATTTGCCCCTTGTCCACCAATCTGCCTGCAGCATGTCGCTTTCTAATGCAACATTCTTCAATCATCAATCGCCAATCAACAATACCCCCATCCCCCAACCTCCTACCCTTTCCCCAGCAGCCGCAGCATGATGGCGTTTTGCACGTGCATGCGGTTCTCCGCCTGGGGGAAGACTATGGAGTAGGGCGCGTCCAGCACCTCATCAGTGACCTCCACCCCGCGCTCGGCTGGCAGGCAGTGCATGAAGATACTGTCTTTACCGGTGGCGGCCATCAGCTGGGCGGTGACGGTAAAGCCCTCGAACTTGCGGCGGCGTTCGTCGGCTTCTTCCTTGTGGCCCATGCTGGCCCAGACGTCGGTGTAGACCACGTCAGCGTCCCTGACCGCCTGCATCGGATCGTGGCTGATGGCGATCTCGCTCAGGCCGGCCTGCTTGGCCAACTTGATGGTGTCGGGGTCGGGCTGGTAACCTTCAGGGCAGGCAATGGTAAAGTTGAACGGCAGCCTACATGCCAGTCGCAGCCAGGAATGGACGATGTTGTTGCCGTCGCCCACGTAAGCGATTTTCAGATTGTCCAGGTGGCCGCGATGCTCGAGAATAGTGAACATATCGGCCATGATCTGGCAGGGGTGGTTATAATCGCTGAGGCCGTTGACCACCGGCACCGAGGCATGCTCGGCCAACTCCAACATGTGGCGGTGCTCGAACAGGCGGGCCATGATGATGTCGTTGTAGCCGCTGACCACCCGGGCGATGTCGCTCACTGCCTCGCGCTTACCGATGCCGATGTCATCGGGACCCAGGTAGAGGGCGTGGCCGCCCAGGCGGTAGAAACCGGTCTCGAAGGATATACGGGTGCGGGCCGACGGCTTGGCGAAGATCATGGCCAGGGTGTAGCCGCGAAAGGGGGTGTACTTCTCGCGCCGGCCGAAGCGCTTTTTGGTCAGCTCGGCCAGCTTGAAGATCGAGTGGATTTCGTCGGCGGTCAGGTCATCGATATGTAGGAAATGTTGAAGCAGGCTGCCTCCTAATAAATGTAAAATGAAGGACGGTAGAATTTAACTAAGTGAGGGGACCAGGGTGAGACCGGGTTGGGCTCATAAGATATACCGGCTCAAATCCTGGTCCTTGGAGATGGCCTCCACCTGTTTTTTCACCAGCTGCTTGGTAACATTGATCCGTTTAGCCCCACCCTCGGGCTGTTCGAACAGGATGTCTTCCAGCAGGGTGGTGAGGATGGTATGCAGCCGCCGGGCGCCGATATTTTCGTTGCTCATGTTCACCTGGCAGGCCACCCGGGCGATTTCGGTGATGGCCGCCCGCTCGAAGGTGAGCTCCACCCCTTCGGTCTGGAGCAGGGCGGTATACTGCTTGATCAGGGCGTTGCGCGGGTGGGTCAGAATCTTAACGAAGTCTTTCTGGGTGAGGTCGTCCATCTCTACCCGGATCGGGAAGCGGCCCTGGAGCTCCGGGATCAGGTCGCTGGGTTTACTGACGTGAAAGGCGCCGGCTGCGATGAACAGGATGTGGTCGGTGTGCACCATGCCGTACTTGGTCATCACGCTGGAGCCTTCCACGATGGGTAGGATGTCGCGCTGGACCCCTTCCCTGGAGACGTCGGGGCCGGACGCCACGTGTTCCCCGGCGATCTTATCCAGCTCGTCGATAAACACGATTCCCATTTCCTGCACCCGGCTAAGCGCCTCCCGGATCACCTCGTCCATGTCGATCAACTTGCCGGCTTCCTCGGCGGCCAGCACCCGGCGCGCTTCAGACACGCTGGTTTTCTGCGAGCGGGAGCGTTTGGGGAGGGCGCTGCCCAGTAGCTCCTGAAGGTTTACGGCCATATCTTCCATGCCGAAGGGACCCATCAGTTGCAGGATGGGGGTATGGTCGCTGGTGGTTATGATCTCCACAATCTGTTCCTCGAATTCCCCCTTGTCCAGCCGCACCCTGAGCTTCTGCCGTGTGCGCTCATGCCGGGCGCGCAACTCGATAGCCTGCTCATCATCCAGGCCGGTGGCTGCCGGGCGCGGGGACTCATTCAAGGGAAATAGCAGGTCCAACAGGCGCAGGTTGGCCTGCTCAAGTGCTTTGCTTTCCACTTCGTCTTCCTTGGCTTGGCGGACCATGGCCACCGCTACCTCAGTCAGGTCCCGGATGATGCTTTCCACGTCACGGCCCACATAGCCCACCTCGGTAAATTTGGAGGCCTCCACCTTGATAAAGGGGGCGTTGGCCAGCATGGCCAGGCGCCGGGCGATCTCGGTCTTGCCCACGCCGGTGGAGCCGATCAAAATGATATTGTTGGGCATGATCTCTTCCCGCAGATGGTCGGGCACCTGCAGCCGCCGCCAGCGGTTGCGCATGGCGATGGCCACCGATTTCTTGGCGGCCTCCTGGCCAACGATGTAGCGGTCCAGTTCCCGGACTATTTGCCGGGGGGTCAGTTCTTTCATTCCAGGTCCAGAATCGTGATCTGATTATTGGAATAGATGCAGATATCGGCGGTGATTTTCAGGGCGCTGTCCACCACATCATGTGGTTCTTTCCGGCCGGCCAAGATCAATGCCCGGGCCGCCGCCAGGGCATAGCCGCTGCCCGAGCCGATGCTGATGACGCCGCCCTCGGGATCGATAACATCGCCGGTGCCCGAGAGGATATAGCTGTTCTTGCGGTCCATGAGGGCCAGCAGGGCGTCCAGTTCCCGCAGGTACTTGTCGGTGCGCCACTCCTTGGCCAGTTCCACCGAGGCCCGCATCAGGTTGCCGCTGAACTCGTCCAGCTTTTCTTCGAATTTCTCGAACAGCGTAAAGGCGTCCGCCGTGGCGCCGGCGAAGCCCGCCAGAACGGCTCCGTGATGGATCCGCCGCACCTTGCGGGCGTTGGTTTTCATCACGGTCTGACCCACGGTCACCTGCCCGTCCCCGCCCATGACGACGTTTTTTCCTTTGCGAACCGAAAGGACGGTGGTTCCCTTGAAGGAAATGTTGGCCAAAGCTCCCCTGAACTGCCGGCTGGGTTACGCGGTTCGCAAAAAGCCCGGCCCTCCGATCCCGCCGGAATGAGCCCGCCGCCCGGGCTGAGGGGCAATTTCGCCGCTGCGCCCCTGGGCGCCTTGGCCGCCGTGCCCGCCCGACTCCACCGTTCAGCATAGCCGCGCGGCCCGCGCTTGTAAATCGGGGCGCCCGGACGCAGCCGCTTTTTCAGCCGCCTTCGCGCGCGCTCCGCAGAAAGGCCTGCTCCGCCGCCTGGTACACGTCGCGGAGGGGCACGCCCGCCTTGACGGCGGCTTCCCGGCAGGATTCGAACTCGGGTGAGAAGCGCGCCTTGCCCTGGAAGCGGGCCACCTTGCCCCGGATTTCCCCCCAGGGCGTGGCAAGGGTGATCTCCTCCCGCGGAAGCACCATCCGCTGCAGGGGACGGTAGCGCACGCCGAGGGTGGTGGCCTCTCTGAACAACAGCTCCTGGATTTGCGCCCGTTGCTCGGGCCGGTACAGCACCTGAATCTGGGTTCCCGGCCGGTTCTTCTTCATCTGGATGGGGAGCAGCGCCACGTCCAGCGCTCCCACGGCAAGCAGCCGCTCCATCAGGAAGCCGATCCATTCCGGATTCGCGTCGTCCAGGTTGGCCTCGGCACACTCGATGGTTTCCACGCCCGCTTCGCTCGCCCCGGTCCGGCCCAGCACCGCCCGCAACACGTTGGCCACTTCGGGCACGTCCTTGCTGCCCACGCCGATCCCGATCCGTTCCGGCACAAACTCGAACGGGTCGGGCGCGGG
>JACZSB010000274.1 GCA_022574435.1 Fidelibacterota bacterium | reverse complement strand
GCATATTACCGTATAGCTTATTCTTATTTTTGGCTCCAAGATGAACAAATTGAAAATTATTGGTTCCAAGATGAGCAATTTGAAAACGTATCCTTAAAAAATGCTCTCGCCCTACTTGACGGTATTCCTGAAAAGGAGAAGTATCTTCTTCGTGCTCTGAATGCGCAGTTGGAAAGCGGAAATGAAGCAGGCATCGCGATTCTTAAAGAAATGGAACGCATCTATCCAAACGACAAGGAAATGCTCTATAATATTGGAGACTGGTCCTACCACGCAGCGGAATATGCCACAGCTATTGAATATCTCGAAAAGGTCTTGACGATTGACCCAACGTTTGAACGGGCATTGCAGCATCTGAGCTGGACCTTTAGGGATTCAGAACAGTTTGATGGAATGATGGAGGCTGCAAGGCGCTATACCGCGGTCAATGAAGTCGAGGGGAATTTCTTAATTGGAGAGAACTATTATCATCAAGGTGAATATACTAATGCTGCCGAGTACCTGGAGAAGGTTCTAACCATAGAGCCAACGCACCGCGAGGCAGTGTTGCATCTAATATGGTTGTACCGCAACCTGGAGCAACCTGATAAATTGCTGGAGGTTGCCAAATCGTATTCATCTGTTGAAGAAGATAGTTCTTCTGGTTATCAAATGCTTGGGGATGCTTACCTTTCTTTAAAAGATTATGGGAACGCCATTTCTAATTACGAAAGAGCTCTCAAAACAAATCCCGACTATTATGCAGCCTACCACCAACTTGGAATAGTGTATCATTATGATTTGAATGATTATGAGAAGGCTATCGCCAATTACAAAAAAATGATTCAATTCGATTATAGAGTTGCAGATGCCTACAATAATATTGCACAATCATATGCTAGGTTGGAAGACTATGATGAAGCTATCAACAATATTAACAAGGCAATTGAAATTAGCCCCGACATCCCTAACTGGATCGCCAATCTTGGTAACGTTTACCTAGTGCTGGGCAACTATACTGCTGCAGAGAAATACTTCAGAGAGGCCCTGGCGATCGATTCCAGCTCTGGATGGACAAATCGTCGACTAGGCTATCTATTCGTGGAACAAAAACGATTCGCCGAAGCTGAGACCTTTGCCCGAAAATCTCTCGCAATGGATACCAGCTTTGCAAACTATAATCTTATGGCATGGGTCTTGATTGCCGGTGAACTTGACATCGACCGGGGAATTTTACTGGCAGAAAAGGCCCTTAGCGAAAAACCTGATGACTTCCCTGAGACTGCCAAAATATATCCATTTGTCCCCTTACCAGAACATAGCCTTGGCCGGGCATATTTGATGAAGGGGCAATACCAGGAGTCTGTGGCGTATTTAGAACAAGCCGCCGAATTATTACCCGAGCGACAAGTCATTCATGACGATCTAGCTCAGGCCAAGAGAAAGTTGGCGGGAAGGCTATAAAGCCTGATCTGGACATACCTGCTGGGCATGGTCCGTTGCCCCTGCGTCACTCCGCCCTTCCGCTCTCAGGGCGGTATCCCATTCGCATCCCGGATTCCTTAAATTTCCTCCCATGACCGCATCGCCCGATAGGCTAAAGCCAAGGCCACTGCTCCCCGGTGGCGCCATCGGCATCGTCTCGCCCTCAAAGTGGGCCGAACGGGAACAGATGGAAAAAGGAGGCCAGGTCATTAAGGAGGCGGGCTACCACCTGGTGTGGGGCGAGAGCACCCACGCCCGGCAGCACCAGTTCGCCGGACCGCCGGCCGACCGGGCGAGGGAGCTGGAGCGTATGTTCGCCGACCCCGCCATCGATGCCATATTCTGTGCCCGGGGGGGCTACAGCGCCTGGCGGGTAGTGGATCAGCTGGACTTCGAGATCATCCGGCAGCACCCTAAAATCTTTATGGGCTACAGCGATATCACCAACCTGTTGCTGGCCATCAGCAAAGAGACCGGCCTGGTCACCTTCCACGGGCCCATGCTGACCAGTTTCAAGGATGGTCCCGCGCCGCTCAGTTTGAGCCACCTGCGGGAGGTCCTTTCCGGGGAACGGTTGAGCATCGACCTGGCAGCCACGGAGGGGGTCCGCGTGCTGCGGGCCGGCGTCGGCCGGGGCCAACTGTGGGGAGGCAACCTATACATCGTCAATTCTTTTCTCAGCACGCCCCGCCAACTGGACACCCAGGGCCGGGTGCTATTCGTTGAGGATGTGCGCGAGCCGTATCATAAGCTGGAGACCATGTTCCAGCAGCTGCGGCGCAGTGGCTCCCTGGACGGGATCAGCGGGCTGATCGTCGGGGAGATCATCGATATTCCCGAGGAGGCCATGCCCTTCGGCCGGACAGTGGACGAGATCGTGCTGGAAGCCTGCGAGGGGCTGGATATCCCCATCGTAGCCGGTGTGCCCTGCGGCCACGGCCAGACCATCCTCACCTTTCCCATCTCGCTGCCGGTGGAATTGCGTGCCGCTGACGGAACGGCGCAGCTCACTTTCCTGGAGGCGCCGGTTGCCGGTTAGGTCATTGAGCGACGAGTTGCTGGAGCGGCTGGTGGCCCGGCTGGGGACCCCCTTGTACGTCTACCATACCGATATCATCGGGCGGCGCCTGGCCGACCTGCAGGGCTTCGATGTGATCCGCTACGCCCAGAAGGCCAACTCCAACCTGGCGTTGCTGGCCTGGATGCGGGGGCGGGGTGTTCAAGTGGATACGGTCTCGGCCTGGGAGGCGCATCGGGCGCTGCGGGCCGGTTTCAAGGAACATGAGATCGTGTTCACCGCTGACCTGTTCGACCGCCCTGCCCTGAGTTTACTGGAACGGCATGACATCCCCGTCAACCTGGGCTCGCCGGACATGATCGAGCAATACGTCACAGTGCGGCCGGGCCATAACATCACCCTGCGGATCAATCCCGGCTTCGGCCACGGCCACGACCGCAAGGTGAGCACCGGCGGGGAACAGTCCAAGCACGGCATCTGGCACGAGCAACTGCCCCAGGCTGTGGAGCGCGCCGGGCGGGCGGGACTTACGGTTACCGGCATCCACATGCACATCGGCTCAGGCTCGGATTTTGAGCACCTGTCGCGGGTCCGGGGGGCCATGACCGAGGCCGTGCTGACCACCGGTGAGCAGGTGACCACCCTTTCCGTGGGCGGCGGGCTGCCGGTACCCTATCGGCCTGAGGAGCAACCCTTCGATGTAGAACGATACTGCGCGGTTTGGCGGGAGACTAAGGCGCAGTTGGAAACCGCCCTGGGCCACGATCTGGTGATGGAAGTGGAGCCGGGCCGCTACCTGACCGCCGAGGCTGGCCTGCTGCTCACCGAAGTGCGGGGCGTCAAGACCAGTGGGGGCTTGAATTACATCCTGGTGGATGCCGGCTTCGATAACCTGGTGCGGCCGGCCCTGTATGGGGCCTACCATCATATCTCAATCCTGGGGCGCGACGATGAGCCCACAGCTCCCCGGGTGGTGGCCGGACCGCTGTGCGAATCGGCGGACGTGTTCACCCAGACCAAGGGGGGTGTCATCGAGCCGCGGGAATTGCCCGCCGCCCGGGTGGGGGACATCCTCTGCCTGCACAATGCCGGGGCCTATGCCGCCAGCATGGCCTCCAACTACAATTCCCGGCCGTTGGCGGCGGAGGTGCTGGTTGAGGGGGACCAGGCCCGCCTGGTGCGCGAGCGGCAGGATTTGGACGACCTGTTGGCCCGGGAGGTGGACCGCCCGGTGGAGTAGGGGCCTCAGGGGACCCCACCACATCTTGCCGATATTCATCGATCATGGCCCGGCAGGCGTGCAGGCCCGTTGTAGGGGCACGGCTCGCCGTGCCCCTACCGTAAATGATCGGTTATTCCAGATTGATTATTAACACTTTATAACATTAACCGCAGCTTCGTATATTGGTCGGGAAAATCGTCTGCAATAATGATCTTTTCTCGTCACTCCCCAATTTTACTGCTGTGCTTGTTTCTGGCTTGTGCAGGTCCGTCTGTTATTGTCCAGCCAGACGACCCGGCCCTGATCCGCACCTTTGAAGGGCATACCAACTTAGTTCTGTCCGTGGCCTTTTCCCCCGACGGCCGCCGAGCCTTGTCGGGGAGTGGGGATAACACCCTCAAACTGTGGGAGACGGCCAGCGGGCGGCTGGTACAGACCTTTAAAGGACATACTAACTGGGTTTCCTCCGTGGCCTTTTCCCCTGACGGCCGCCAGGCCCTGTCGGGGAGTGGGGATAACACC
>JACZSB010000273.1 GCA_022574435.1 Fidelibacterota bacterium | reverse complement strand
AGCCCAATCCGTGCGCTGGATCGCCGAACTAATCGGCTACCCTAGTACGTCAGGCGGACTACTGGTGAGTGGCGGCAACATGGCAAATTTTGTCTGTTTCCTCACAGCCCGAAATTCAAAAGCACCATGGGATATTAGTACCGAGGGGCTGGCTAACAACGATCATCCGAAGCTCCTGGCTTATGTGTCCAAAGAGACCCATACATGGATCGATAAAGCAGCTGAGCTGTTCGGAATGGGCGGCAACTCTGTTCGCCGGATTGAGACAGATTCCGATCAAAAAATGAACATAGCTGCGCTTGAGAATCAGATCATAGCGGATCGCACCGAAGGATTTTTCCCGTTTATGATTGTGGGCGCTGCGGGAACTGTCGGCACAGGCGCGATCGATGATCTACCCGCAATTGCGGCCCTCTGTAAAAAGTACGATCTGTGGTTTCACGTGGATGGCGCATATGGAGCGCCCGCTGCTGTGTTGCCCGATGCCTCGGTGCAATTGAAGGGATTATCCGAAGCCGATTCAATCGCCCTCGATCCACATAAATGGCTCTATGCCCCCCTTGAAGCGGGCTGCGCACTGATCCGCGATCCCCAACATTTGGTTGAGACCTTTAGTCATCACCCGAGCTATTTTAACTTCGCGAGCACTGAGGATGTCCCGCCTATCAATTTTCATGAAATTGGTCTGCAGAATTCCCGTGGATTCCGCGCACTGAAAGTTTGGCTAGGTTTACGCCAGGCGGGAAAAGAGGGCTACATCCAAATGATTGCTGACGACATAGCTTTAGCGAAAGCCCTCTATCAAATTGCGGAGAACTCCCCTGATCTCGAAGCCGGATCTCACAGTCTAAGTATCACAACGTTCCGCTATGTACCCACTGATTTACCCGATAATGCCGTAGAAGTTCAGGCCTATTTAAACGAGCTGAACGAAAAAATCCTTAACCAGCTGCAGTCAGGGGGGGAGGCCTTTGTCTCGAACGTAGCAATAGACGGCAAATATTTGCTGAGAGCCTGCATTGTAAATTTTCGTACAACTCTGGTCGATATTGAGGCATTACCTCAAATAGTAATTCGGTTAGGCAAGAAACTTGATAGCGAAATTCGACCCCAAACACTGCACTGAATGAACATACTCCCTAATCAGTTAATTGAATATCTGAATCAGGGGTAAATATTTTATGTCGATGAATCAGGATTAGTCGTTTTTCCCCCGTCGCCTTTGACCTGCCCCATACTTTGGACCACATCCAAAGCAAGGATTTAAAAACCCCACCGTGTGACGCCGGAATACACCAAATCCATCAAGAGGCTGCTATTGAATTAGTTTAAGATGATGCCACGCGGTTGAGTTATGGACATAACATACCTTATTCTCCTGAATAATCGCCTGTATTCATCGGTATTCTCCTGGATTGCAGAAGTTTTCTGGTGGAATTTTGACTAGTTAAACTTCGCTGGCATTGCGTACGTATGCGCATACAATCACAACTTGGATAAGAAGTTTATTACCATGGCTTGGCCCATCACCATACCATTTCAGAGGCCGGACACATCGGGGGAAGCTGGTGGTAGACGCGGGCAAATCTTAGTTGTTCTTTTCTTCTGCAACTGGGCTTTGAGATGTGCCAGAATTGTGCCATTGTGCCCTAAATGAGCCGTAATGTTTTGGTTATGAGTGGGAGATATGGTAAGGCAATGGAAGATACTGAACGAATTGTTTTTATAGTACGTACCTATAAGATATTGTTATTGCAAAATTAAGAACAGGCATTCAATTAAGAAGTCCTCCCTCTCCGCTCACAGATTTACACCTACCGAGCTGCCACCTACAACGATCCGATGACCAGTAATAAGCTGCCATATCCGCCCCGCCCACTCCTATTTCCCTAAAACCAGCCGGATAGACGGTTCCAGTAGCACCGCCTGCCAGCGCCGAAGCGGTCCAGCTGCCGTTATATCATCCAGGCTAGCCGGCCGAGCCCTGATTATCGCTTCCAGTTTGGCCCGCGAGGCTATCACCGTCGGGTCAAGGTCTAGACTCATGGCCAAGCGGCTGCATTCTGACCGCAGTGTCTCCGTTAGCGCTACGTAATTGGCCGGTAGCTTGATTCTGTTCTTCCTGGGCTGCCGGGCAGGCCATTTTTCATCTGGCGCCGAGGCCGCCAGCTTTAACGCAGTCTGGATGTCGGTCTGAGTTCTTCCCTTGATGTTGCGGGGCAGACGTGGCAGGGGGTTAAATGGCGCCCCCCGCCGGGCGGCCCAGGCCGCTAACTCGGTCAAGTCCTTGTCACCCAGGACCTTAAAATGTGGCAGATCCCTGGTGCGGGCGGTTCGGTCCCGCCAACGCCACAATTGCTTGGCAAACACCCGTTCGCGGCCCGACATCCGTCCAAGGCCCTTTAGGCGCCGCCAATCACCAGGAGGGCTGTTCGAGGCCGCCTCGGTCGCCGTCCGCACCAGATGCTGACAGCTCTCACGGTGCCAATCGAGACGTCCCTTGGCCTGCAAATCCGCCCGTAGATATTTGGTCAGTTCGAGTAAGTAGCGCGTGTCGTTGCAGGCATATTGCCGTAGTCGCTCCGATAGCGGCCGCCGGGACCAATCGGCCTTCTGGGAGCCTTTGGATAAGCTCACCCCGCAAATCCGCTCCACCACGGCGGCCAGCCCCAACTGCTTAAAGCCCAACAACTGCGCCGCCAGCATGGTATCGAAGAGGTCGCCCCTATGCTGAAAGCCTGAGTGGCGATGCAACAGGCGCAAATCGTAACCGGCATCATGCAATATCAGTTCTTTGGTGGCTAATATAGTGAGCAGTGGGTTCAGATCGAGGCCCGCCAATGGGTCAACTATATAGTTGCGGC
Source organism: Fidelibacterota bacterium (assembly GCA_022574435.1). Lineage (GTDB taxonomy): Bacteria > Fidelibacterota > Marinisomatia > SCGC-AAA003-L08 > TS1B11 > JACZSB01. The sequence goes on along the minus strand of JACZSB010000273.1, from coordinate 1,407 downwards.
TAGCGAAACTCAACTGCAGCAGGCACAGTTTCTCCCGGTAGTGATGGAGACTGTCAGCCTCACAATCCAGACCCAGGCTCGCCGTGTTTGGTAGGGCGGCAACCAACTCGTCCAGAGCCGGCTGGGAGCTGACGTAAATGAACTGGGCCTCCGTAGTCACTTCTGACTGCGACCATGATTTTGAAGCCCTATTGCCAAGGGTGGCATCAACTATCTACCTTGGCATGCGTCATGGTCCGGGGCCGGCCCTTCAGGGGCAGATGATGGCCGGTAATCCGAGGCCCTGCACATCACAGCAGAATTATGGTCGCCCATGATAGTAAGCACTGGAGAATATAAGCTGGTGACGGACAACGAAGCAGCACGGATATCTATCCATCGCGGGTCAGCCTCTAAAATTCAGGGCCTGCTATTGTGCCCATAACCGTTGGCTGAACTACAATGTCGAGATGCAGGCTTCCGTGGGAGAGGAACTTCTTTGGATGGGGAGCAACCGGGCTGTAAGTTATACCGTGGCTATGTTGCACGGAGGAGAGGACCGAAAACCAATCGAAGTCTGGGAGGAGTGGCAGAGCGGTTGAATGCGGCGGTCTTGAAAACCGTTATCCTGAGTGATCGGGGTCGGGGGTTCGAATCCCTCCTCCTCCGCTGAATAGTACCATCGCTGATGAAAGACTCGTGAGATATACCGTCTACATATTCAAGTGCCTGCAGACTGGTACCCATAGCCTGGGGGTCACTACCGACCTGAGCGCCAGCCTGGCCACCCTTTTGGACGGCTCACGCTGCCAGAGACTGGTGAGTCCCGAACTGATCCACGTCGAGCAACATGATAACCGGGCCCAAGCCCACCAGCGGTTGCGTGAAATCTGCCGTCAATGGTACAAGCTCAGCCACACATACTTCCTGATAGGCCTTGAGCATCCCCATGTGCTGGCAACGGCCGGCACCCTGAGCCGTCAGTAACACTACCCCCGCCCCCGCCGATCCAATTTGACTTCCTTTCGCGGCCACCGGTAACTTTTGACTTAGGGAGAGGTGTCCGAGAGGCTTAAGGAGCTCGCCTGGAACGCGAGTGCTCGGTATCCCCGGGTCGTGGGTTCGAATCCCACCCTCTCCGCAAACGGCTACGGGCAGAGCCCTCAACGCTATCTTCCCTGTAGACACGTAAATCTCCACATTGATTGCGGGTGCGCCCCGCCTATGGCGGGGTACACTGGTCAGCCATGAGCGGTCATCCCTCAGCCTCGTCGCACTTCGACGGGCTCAGCGTGACGAGGGGGCGATCAGCCATCAGTCCGCCAGCTGGCGGTTCAATTGACCCACGTATGACCCGCAAAAGACCCACCAAAGGATAGCTAAAGGCTATAAATGGTTCACCCCTACCGATGGGGGAGGTGAGCCAAG
>JACZSB010000272.1 GCA_022574435.1 Fidelibacterota bacterium | reverse complement strand
TGAAATACTGAAGAAAGTTAAAGGGTAACACCAAATGGGATTTGGCTCGTGGAGTGGCATCAGGTCCACTGCCTATCGAGTATAGGCGCTGCTTCATGGGCCTCCCCATATGGGGATCGCTAAGAAAAACTAAGAATTAGGTATAAGACCAATGATGGAACAACTCTTCACAAAAAAAGAAGCGGCCGCCTACCTGAAGGTATCTGAGCGCACTGTTGATCGCGAGATCAGCAGACTTAGGCTCAAGGTATACAAGGTAGGTAGGTGTGTGCGTATTCCAGAGTCATCTCTCATGCAGATGCTGGGGGATGGGGGAATGGCTCGTGTTTCGAGGGAAAAAACGATCAGGGAATTATACGAGGACTGATGAATGGCAACTATTACCAAAGTTAATCGGAAGAAGGGAGAGGCGTATCTCATCAGGTTCACCCATCCGAAGACCAATAAGTGGGTAAGGCGGGTTGTTTACTGCTCTAGGAAAGAAGCAGAAATGATCAGGAAGAAGATCGATGCTGACATAGCCATGGGGGCATTCAACATCATGGATACGGATGGACCTGGTTATTCATGGGCTGAACTGAAGAAAAAATATCTAAAGTTTGCCCAGAGGAATAAATCTGAGGGAACGGTTGAGCGAGACAAAAACGTGATGGATGTATTTGAGGCGTTTCTTGGTAGTGATGAATACTCGCTCACAGCGATCACAGGAAGCATGATCGAAGAATACAAGGCTGAAAGGCTTAGTGAGGGTAAGAAAGAAGCCACTGTCGGCCTTGAGATGAGGCACCTTAGGAGTATTTTCTATCAGGCCATGAAATGGAAGATGATGGGCAACAATCCCGTGGTTGGCGTGAAGCACCCCCAAATGGATATAATAAAAGTGAGGTATCTGACAAAAGCCGAAATCAAACGGTTGCTAGAAGCGATACATCGCGCGAAGGATTGGGAATTTGGAGGACTGGTACAGGCCTACCTCAACACAGGCGCCAGGCGCAATGAACTACTATCGCCCTTTTTCACCTGGGACAATGTCGATTTTCATAACCGTCAGATACTGGTCCAAGGTAAGGGCAAGCGGAAGCGTTACATCCCAATGAACACTAGACTGTATGGCATACTCGAAACCCTGCAAAAAGACGGGTACAAACATCCGTTTGAGTACAAGCCAGACTATGTCACTAGGAGGGTACAGAAATACTACCGAGAAGCTGGAATAGAAGGCGCCAACTTGCATAGTTTAAGAAAGACCTTTGGGAGTCTTTTACTTCAGTACGGGAGTGTGGACCTGTATACGGTATCCAAACTCCTTGGCCATAGCAGTGTTACTACCACTGAAAAGTACTACGTCGATCTCTTGGACGAGAACTATCGCTCATCTGTGGGCGCGATGGATGATATACTCGATGATGTACTAAATTCTGAAGAATAAAACGCGCACCGGACTTCAAAAACGGACTATAAAAAAACAGTGCTATGAGAGCGCTATTTTTTTGTCCAAACTAGCCTAAACAGGGCTATTCCTGACCATATGAGCAAAACGACAAAGGCCCCTTCGTAGGGGCCTTTTCTCGTCGGTAATTGAAGGGTGCCGAGGGGGGGAGTCGAACCCCCACATCCTTGCGGATACCGGATTTTGAGTCCGGCGCGTCTACCAATTTCACCACCTCGGCGGGTGTCCGGGGCGAAATTTAGCCCAGGTATCGATAGGAGCGGGAGGAATTTAGGTCTGCCGCCGGGCGCGTTTTTCCAGAGCAAAGGCCATAGCTGTTTCGATGTCCGGGTGGCGAAACTCGAAGCCGGCCTCCTGCAACCTCACCGGCTGCACCCGGGTACTGGACAGCAGCATTTCATCAGCCATGGGGCCGAAGGCCATCCGGGCCAGTGCCGCCGGCAGGGGCAGTATAGTCGGCCGGGACAGCGCCGCGCCCAGAGCCTTGGTGAATTCGCGATTGGTCACCGCCCCGGGCGCCACCACATTCACCGGTCCCTCCAGCGAGTCATCCCGCAGTAGATGCAGGATCGCCCGCACCGCATCCTCCCGGCTCACCCAACTCATGTACTGATTACCAGGCCCGATCCTGCCGCCCAGTCCCAATTTGAAGGGTAGCAACATTTTGGCCAGGGCTCCTCCCGGTCCCAGCACTATCCCGAACCTAGCCACCACCACCCTGATCCCCGCCACCCGTGCCGGAGCAGTTGAGTCTTCCCAGACCTGGCATAGCTCCGCCAAAAAGCCCTGGCCTGGGGCACTGGCCTCGGTCAAGCTCTCTGCGCCCCGATGTCCGTAATAACCCACCGCCGAGGCAGAGATCAGCACCTTGGGTAATTGGGGCAAGGCAGCCAGGCTGCGCGATAGGAAGAAGGTAGGGTCAGTCCGGCTTTCGCGGATGCGAGCCATTCGCTGGCTGTTCCAGCGGCCGGAGGCAAGATTCTCGCCAGCCAGATGCACCACTCCATCGATCCCGTCCAGCTGGTCAGCGTCCCAATGGGCGGTGGCGGCGTCCCAGTAGACCTCATCCTTTTCGGTCGGCGGGCGACGCACCAGCCGCAGCACCTGGTGGTTCTCCTGCCTCAGCCGGGGCACCAGGGCCTGGCCTATGAAGCCACTCGCTCCTGTAACTACTATGCGCATAGACTTTTGGTGCGGATCATGCCATTCTCAACCGGCCTGAAATCAATGACAACTTTTACTGCCGGAATATAACCATATTAACGATAGCAATGGGCCAACCCTCACCGATTCCCGCTCATCCCCGGTTGGTTTGATTGTGTCGTTTTTTGTAGCGGGCCATAGGCCATGCGCAGCACCAGGCGGCGGTACCACTTGAAAGGTAAAATCGACCTGAGCAGATAGCGCAGCCGGCCAGAGGCGCCGATCAGGTAGCGCAGCCTGGGACGGGGTTGGTTGATGATTCGTTCGATCAGGCGGGCCACATCCTCAGCATCGCCCGCGCTCTGGCCCGAGGCGATCCGGTCCTCAACCATTGCCAGCAGGCGTTGACCGAACCGGGTATATGGGCTACCCTCAGTCCCCATCCGGGCCGCCATCCGGCGGTTTTCGGCGAAAATGGCGGTTTGAAAGGCCCCCGGCTCCACCAGCGCCACGTCAACGCCGAACGGCTGCAGCTCGAAGTGCAAGCCCTCGCTGAAACCCTCCAGGGCGAACTTGGAGGCACAGTAGGCTCCCATCAACGGCAATGGAGCCAACCCCTGGATGCTGGATATATTGATCACCTTGGTGCGATGTTCGCTTTGCGCGGCTGTGCGGCGCAGCAACGGCAGGGCTGCCCGGGTGACCGCTTGGGCGCCGAAAAAATTGGTGTCGAACTGCTCCCTGATCTCAGCCTCACTTAATTCCTCGAAAAAGCCCCCGATTCCGTAGCCGGCGTTGTTCACTACTACGTCCAGCCGCTCCTGTTCCTGCTCGATCCGCTCAATGGCCGCGTCGATGCTCTGCCGGTCGGTGACGTCGAGCTGGACCACACGTACCTCGCCGCCGCGCGTGGAGACTTCGGCCAGCAGAGCTTCCTGTTTGCCCAGGTCCCGCATTGAGGCGTAGACAGTATGTCCGGACGCTGCCAGCCGGGCGGTGGTGAGCAGGCCGAAGCCGCTGGAGCAGCCGGTAATCAGGATGACGGAGATCTCAGCTAATCCTTATAGATGGCAACCACCGCCTGGCCGTCCTGGTCGATATAGCCGCGGTACATGCCGGGGGTGTTGAACGGCATGGCGATGTGCCCCTGCCGGTCGATGGCGATCACCCCGCCGGCCGCGCCCAGCTGCACCAGTTTATCATTCACCACCAGCTCCGCGGCGGCTTGCAGCGATAGGTGGCGGTAGGCCATCAGGGCGGAAATGTCGTGCGCTGCGGCGATACGGATGAAGAATTCGCCATGGCCCGTGCCGGAGACGGCGCAAGTGCGGTTGTCAGCGTAGGTACCCGCCCCGATAATGGGCGAGTCGCCGATGCGCCCGAATTTCTTGTTGGTCAGCCCCCCGGTGGAAGTACCGGCCGCCAGGTTACCGTGCCGGTCCAGGGCCGCCGCCCCCACGGTGCCCTGCTCCTGGGCCGCGACCTCTTCCTCCTTGACGCGCTGTAGCGCCTCCCACCGCCGCTGGGTGAAGTAATAGTCCTGGGACACCATCTCAATACCGTACTCTTCACCAAACCGCTCGGCCCCGGCGCCGGACATGAGCACGTGGGGGGACTTTTCCATCACCAAGCGGGCCAGCTTAATGGGGTTTTTCACATGGCGGACTCCTGCCACTGCTCCGGCGGCCAGGTTGCTGCCGTC
>JACZSB010000271.1 GCA_022574435.1 Fidelibacterota bacterium | reverse complement strand
CGAGCATACTGAAATCATATGAGGATATTGTTATGCGCATGACCCTGGCGCTGGGGTTGATGGCCGGGAATGGGACCGCCGGGAAGCAGGCCACCAGCGATTCCGGTGGGACGGCGTAAACCGGTCAGGGCAGCCGGCGCCTTCCGGGATATACCTGTACCAGCTGTATTCCGGTCAGCGCCGGTTGTCGGGAAAAGTTATTCTCATTAAATAGGTATTAAATGCGCCCAAACATTGCCCTGGCCCTGGCTATCCAAGTCCTGGCGGCTCAGGTGGCGCCCCAGGACGCCATCCGGCCCACCCTGGACTCCGGGGGGCCGCTCCCGGCGGAGCAGGCGGCCTACGACGTGCACTATTACGCGCTGGACCTGGCGATCGATCCGGCTGATTCCTCTATAGCCGGCTCATTGCGCCTGGAGGCCACGGTTATCCACCCCCTGGACCGGCTGGTGCTCGACCTGGATGACCGCTTCGAGGTCACGGCAGTCATGGGCCCCGGTTCCGGCGACTCGCTGGCTTTTAAACATCGCCAGGGGCTGCTCACGGTGAGCTATTCGCAAACGATTCAGCCGGGGGAGCAGGTGGCGGCCACAGTGTATTACCACGGTTATCCCCTGGTGGCGGTCAACCCGCCCTGGGCCGGGGGCTTCACCTGGGACACCACCGCCGCCGGCCAGCCGTGGATCGCCGTCCAGTGTGAGGGCGAAGGGGCCGATATCTGGTGGCCCTGCAAAGACCACCCCTCCGATGAGCCCGACTCCATGGACTTAACCTTCACGGTGCCCGAGCCATTGCTGGCTATCTCCAACGGCCGGCTCCGTAGCGTGTCCAGCAATGACGACGGCACCCGCACCTTCCGTTGGCACGTTTCCACCAGCATCAACAATTATGGGGTCACCGTGTGTGTGGCGCCCTACCGCACCATCGAGCGGGATTACGTCAGCGTGGCGGGCGATACCATCCCCTTCACCTACTGGGTGCTGCCGGAGAACTACGAAAAAGGGCTGGAAATAGTGCCGGAATTCCTGCGCCACCTGCACTTCCTGGAGCGCACCCTGGGGCCCTACCCGTTCAGGGCGGACAAGTATGGGGTGGCTGAAACCCCCTACCTGGGCATGGAGCACCAGACCCTGATTGCCTATGGTAATCAATACCGCCAGGATAAATTCGGGATCGACGCCTTGCACCTGCACGAACTGGCCCACGAGTGGTGGGGCAACCAGGTCACCGCCGCCGACTTCAACGACTTATGGCTCCACGAGGGGTTCGCCGTCTATATGGAGGCCCTCTATATTGAGGAGCAGCAGGGGGACTCGGCCCTGCACGCCCGGATGGCGGGCATCAGGCCCTATTTCAATAACCGCAAGCCGGTTGCACCCCGTGAATCGATGACCATGGCCCAAATCTATAATCTCCCGCCCGATTATGCCAAGTCCGACGGCGATATTTACCGCAAGGGCGGCTGGATCCTGCACACCTTGCGCTACCTGATAGGCGATCAGGCCTTCTTCGAAGCGTTGCGGCGGATGGCCTATCCCGATTCGTCCCTGGAGCAGGTCACCGATGGCCGCCAGACCCGCCTGGCCACCACCGATGAATTCCGGCGCATCACCGAGGCCGCCGCCGGCCGGGAGCTGGGCTGGTTCTTCGACCTCTACCTGAGGCAACCAAAATTACCGGTGCTCAAGGTCAAGCAACGACGCAACAAGCTGATCCTGAAGTGGAAGACCCCCGGCCGGCGGCCATTCCCCATGCCGGTGGAAGTGGCCTTGGAGGACACAGTCTGGCGGGTGGAAATGCCCAAGGGCCGCGCCAAGGTGCAACTGCCGCCGGGGGCCCAGCCGGTGGTGGACCCGCGCAGCTGGATACTGAGGGCGGAGTAGCCTATCGCCGGGCTTATCCTGCCCCGGTCATTATAACACTGAAGTAGAGGCAAAGAACCCCAGGCCTGGCGACCCGGGGTCCTTTACATTTCCAATAGCGCCTGCCGCTACTTGAGCAGGATCATCTTAATGGTGCGGCTGTAGTCGGGCGTCACCATCCGGGCGAAGTACATTCCCGATGCTATGGGTGCGCCGGTGGCCGTCTTACCGTTCCAGATTACGTCGAAGTAGCCCGGGGGCATATGGCGGTCGAGCAAACGCACAACTTCCCGCCCGCGCAGGTCGTAGACGATCAACTCCACCCTTCCCTGGCGCGGGGTCTCGAAGCGCAAGGTGGTGTTGGGATTGAACGGATTGGGGTAGTTCTGGCGCAAGGCATATTCCTTGGGGATACCCAGGGCGGCCAGGATTTCCAGGATTACCCCGTCGGTAACAGCACTCAGTGATCGGTTGCTGTTGGTGTCCACCGCCGCCACCCGGTAGAAGTACAGCAAGCTGTTGTCCAGGTCATGTTGATCGATGATGGTAGTCTCGGCGGTTATGCGCAAGGCCGTGTCACCGGGCGCCGGCTCGAAGTCCTGCTGGTTGCTGCGGAACACCTCGAAATGCAGGAAATCACCCACGGCCGCCAGGTCGTACACCCAGCCGATGCTGATCGCCGTATCCAGCGAGGTGGCGTAAATCCCCAGCGGGGTAGCAGGGGGCAGGTTATCCACGGAGTAGCCTCGTTCCACCATGGACAGGGCCGGTGGAATAGTATCTACACCGGTGTGAGCCGAAACCATCAGGCTGACCAGATGAATGCCGGTATGGTTCGAATCGATCTCCGTCGGTACTTGGGCCGGATATGAAGCCGACATACTGGCGACCACGGAATCCAACTGGTTCCAGCCGGTGGCCTGCGCCAGCCCGGGCGAACCGAGAGCAGCTCCACCCAGGCCGCCGATAGTCAGTGGTTGGTCCGGTTCCCGCTGCCACACCAGGTAGTATTCAATGGGATAGCTACTCCCTGCAATGTCATGGGACGACGCTGTGAAGGCTAGATTCAGTAACCCGCCCTCGTCACCGGGTTGGTCGGTAACACTGCTGATCTGCGGCGCTCCGATGGGGGTGACTGCCAGGCTAATGGGGAGCAATTCCACCGGCCGGGCGGGGTCATTACTGGTCAATTCCAGGTTGGCCTCGTAGCTGCCCCAGGCCATGCCGGTGCTGTTGAATGTCAGGGTCACATCCATCGATCCACCCGCAGGCACAGTGCCGGAGTAATTCGATAGTGACAGATAGGTCACCGCGCGGGCCGTCCAACGTAGGGCATTATCCCATAATGCATAGAAATCACCCCCCGTTACACTGTAATAGGGATTATGGGGAGCGACGGTTACCGCGGTTATTGTGCCGGCAGGCCGATTGAACGCGATCAATGGATCACCATCGGTCCACCAAGCTAGTACAGTGGTGTTCTCCCGCATCTGAGTTGGTCCACCACGATAACTATCAACTGATAAAGAGGTGAGCCCTTCGGTGAGCGGGTGAGAGACGATATTGCTTCCATCCAGATTGCCCGCAGCATAGTCGCAGCTGCCGCCGTAGAGTGGATCGATGGTCTCCAGCAACCCCCAGCTGCCACCATAGCCGCCATCGCTGCGGTCCTGCCAGTAGAAAGTCCCCAGCACCAGATTGCCACCGGCCATGACATAATCGAATATCCGGTCACCCACCAGGGTCGAGTTGGTGAAGATGCCATCCTCATAGAGTAGCACTACGTCGAAGGTCTGCAGATAAGCCAAGTCCGGTATGCCACTGTAGATATCCATGGACGTGAACGCCAGCGCCGGCATGTTGACGGCGAAATTGGCCGCAATCCAATCGTTTGACTCGGGATAGTTCGAAAGGATCAGCACCGAAATAGCTGCGCCTTCGGCGGCGCCGGCGTCAATTACCGGTCTAATGGTTGCCATTAGCGGCTCCGCTCCCAGCGAACCGGTCTGCGAATCGACCTCACGTCTGTCCGCGCTCGATCCGCTGTTTGACTGTTCATTTATATTGCTTGAACCTGCATGCTGAATCCTGGATATGCTTGAGGGTGATGGTCCGCTCTCAGTGAGAGAGATACTGAACCGCAGCTCACTGCCTCCGGCACTGTTGTCAATGGTCAGCACCTGGGCAACTGAATCGGAATCAACCAGGGTGGCGGTGAACTCCGTGGGGCTGAGCGCCATCACCGGCGGCTCGATGGCTGTGCCTGACAAGCTCACCGTCACCTGGGGATTGTTGGAGTCGTTGCTGGTAATGAGCAGCTCCCCAGCGAAAGCGCCGGTTGCCCCAGGCATGAAGGTCACGGTCACGGGAAGCGCGAAGCGCGCCGGGATGCCAAAATAAGCGGTGGTGTCCATCGTGAGGGCCCCATTGTCACTGCTGATATCGGTCACCATT
>JACZSB010000270.1 GCA_022574435.1 Fidelibacterota bacterium | reverse complement strand
ATCCGCCTGTGGCTGTGCGGTGGATACCCAACCCGGCTATTTTCCGGCCCCCCACTTCCAGGTCATTCTTCCGGGCGAAGACCCCCTGGATGCCATAGGCCTCCAGCCCCCGGACAACTCCTGCGGAGAAATGAGCCATGAGGCTCCGAGCCCGGCCGTAGCTTGCCATGGTCCCGTCATTGATCCCGCCACCTGTGGGCCGCCGGTTCACGGGCACTCCCAGGGAGCGGCAGGCATCCGGGTGCAGCTCGTGGCCGGCATTCTGGAAGCGGCCCACCAGGGCTGTGTGGGAGCGGTAGGTGTAGAGCCAGAGGGTGGTAAGCGGCCGGCCGTCTCCGGTTCGCAGGGCCAGCACTTCGTCGCACGCCAGCCCCAGGCGATCACTGACGCCGTCCTCTGTGAGCAGGCGCAGGTTCTCGGTCATACGGGGCCGTCGAACTGCTCTTTTAGGCGCAGCTCTTCGGCCGCGACCCAGCCATCGAGGCCGTCGCCGCCGATGAGCCCCGGCCACTCCCCCTGCCACTGAGAGGGGGCCAACTCCACCAGCCAGCCCCCAGCGTAGGGCTCCTCATTCACCAGCAGCGGCCGGGCTAGAGTGGCCTCGTTGACCTGCACGATGGTGCCCGATAGGGGGGCGCAAATTTCTGCCGTCATCTTGGCCGCCTCCAGGGTGCCGAACGAGTCACCGGCCTGCACCACCGTACCGGCGGGCTTCAGGTCCACGTAGGCCAAATCGCCCAGGCTATCCAGCTGCATCTCATCCATGCCGATCAACACGGACTCCGGTTCCCCGGCTCCCTCCGGCTTGACCCATAGATGCTCCCGGGGATGATACCGGCGGTCCCGGGGGAGGTGATAACTGTCGGGGTTACTCATGGGCGGCTCCCTTGATTCAGGTTATCCGATGGGTGTGGACTGCGGCAGTACCATCCGCCGCAACTATCGCCTGCGACCCGCGGCTGCGAAAAAGGGTTGACACAGAGTGCAAAATTAATTATTGTCCATCAAGCGATACGTATCATTATTAGTATATAAGGTATCTCATACGAAGATGGGCGCGCAACCGGGAAGTAAGATCATGGATCGTCCGTATAATAATTGGCCTCCCCCTTTCATCTGGGAGACAGCCGGAATGACGGCTTTGGAAAAGGCTGCCCGGCCTATACACATTGCTCCTTTGGAGACCGGTAACGGTCTGCTGCCACCTGCCACGGCCATAGATTTCGACCTCTTGACCCACTTGGGTACCATCCTGAAGACCCTGGGACACCCCGTGCGGCTTCAAATCATTCAGTACCTGGCCCTGGGAGAGCAATGGGTCTCCCATATTCAGGCCCACATCGGCCTTTCCCAGCCGGCGACCTCCCAGCAGCTGCGCATTATGGCCGACAGTTCCATCCTGGACCGTCGCCGGGAAGGAAACTTGGTCCATTACTGGGTGGCCAACGATTTTATCTGGAAGATTCTGGATTATATGGAAACCTTGAGCGCCAGGCGGAGTTCTAGCCAATGGAGTCTCAAACAGATCGGCGTAAAATCGGAGGAAGATTTACCATGACCGAAGTGGCCTTTGACCAGGAGCTGGATTGCCAGGGCATGCTGTGCCCGCTACCTATCCTGAAGACGAAAAAAGTAATCGACACCATGCAGGTAGGCCAGGTGTTGAAAATGCTGTCCACCGATGCCGGGTCGGTCAATGACATGATTGCCTGGACCAGGCAGACCGGCCATGAGCTGGTTTACTCGGAGCGGAATGACACACTATACACCTATTACGTCAGAAAAACATAACCGGTACTTCTAAAGAAAGAAGATCTACATCATGGAAGAAAAATCTAAACCCAAAAGACTTGCCCTGGTGGCATCTAAGGGAACCCTGGACTGGGCCTACCCCCCGTTCATCCTGGCATCCACCGCCGCAGCCATGGGCTGGGAAGTGGCCGTATTTTTCACTTTCTACGGCCTCACGTTGCTGAAAAAGGAGCTGACGGCCACGATCTCCCCCGCCTCCAATCCGGCCATGCCCATGAAGTTGCCGTTCGGCCCGGAGGCATTGCAGAACTTCAACATCCCCCTGCCCAATATGCTCATGGCCAACCTTCCCGGTTTTGAATCGGTGGCCACGGCGCTGATGAAGCAGTCGTTCAAGAACAAGGGTGTGGCCACGATTGAGCAGCTCCGCGAAATGTGCCTCGAGGCCGGCGTCACGCTGATCAGCTGCCAGATGACCCAGGAGGTGTTCGGTTTCAAGGACGAGGATTTCATCGACGGCATCGATCACGGCGGCGCAGCCACGTTCCTGGACTTCGCGTCCGAGTCCGATGTATCCCTCTTCATCTGAGAGCGGCCAGCCGGTCCTCCCAGCGTAGCTGCATCCCGGGCAATTGTCAATGCCGATGCTGGTTAGGTTGTTGGACATGGGGGTCGTCAGGCCGTTGCGCTCCCAGAGCATCTATCATGGGATCGCCGCTGCCATGACCCCCGGTAGCGATCCCGCCCTGATCCTGTGCCGGTCGAGCAAGTCATTCCTGTCGCTGGGTCGGAGCGGCGCCCAAGCCCAGGACATCAACTAGGACTTCTGCCGCAGCAAGGGCATCCCGGTCATTTCCCGCGAGCTGGACGGTGGCGCCGAGCTCATCGACCCGCACCCGCTCAGCTTTCATGTGGTAATCCCCACCAGCAGTTTCAAGGAGCTGGGCATCCCGGCCGTACCGTAAAACTGGCATGGTCATTTCGCCCGTCCGCTGGTGTAGGCCTACCCCCGACCGGGTCTTGAGGCCATCTTCCAGTCACCCGGCGAACTCCAGGTGGCAAGTAAAAAGATCGGCGTCCTGGAATGCGGCCAATTCCCCGAAGCGGCGGTATTCGCCGGCAACATGGTCATGGAGGCCGATTTTGCATTGCCGGCCAATATTCTGGACCCGCCCGGGGCCGGCCTGCGGGACAGGATCATCGCCAACCTGGAGGCACACGTCACCACCCTCCGGCGCAAGCAGGAGATCACCCCTTCGTTGGACGTGGTGGCCACAGCCGTGGTGGATGCGTTGGAAGAGAATTGGGCGCTGGCCGTCTATCCGTCGTTCCCCACCCCCGATGAGCTCGACACCATTGAACAGTTCGATAGCTTCCTGAGCCAGGCAGACGATCCCCCGGCTGATGATCGGCTGCAGCCCGGCCTGGTTTCAATCGCCATAGGAGCCGGCGCCACATTACTACAGGCCCGCCATACCGTAGGAGAGGACTCCGTGGAGGCCGTGGTCTGGATGGTGAATGGCCGGCCCGAGCATGTCCAGCTCAACGGTGGGCCGCAGTCGCACTCAGAGCCGGACCTGCGCGCGCTGGCGGTAATTTTTAACGGCGCCGTGCCCGATACGGACTGGCGGCTCAACCGTTTCACGTCCCTGGCAGGATCGGATGCCGCGACGCCGGCCGCTCCTCCCGGGTCGACTGACCCGGCCCTACCTTTGGGTACCACATAGCACAGGAGTGCGGATAAAATCATGGTGGAAGAAGGCAAAGTGACCATTTTCGTCACCCACGGCCCCGACACGCCCGAGCGTTGCGCCACGCCGTTCTATATGGCCAGCGTCGCCCTGGCTATGGACTGCGAGGCCGAGATGATCTTCCAGATCAATGGGGCGCTGCTGGTGAAGAAGGGGGTCGCCGAAGGACTGGTGGTCAAAGAAGGGGGCAAGCGGATCATTGATTTCATGCGCGATGCCAAGTAGGCCGGCGTGGTGTTGCACGTCTGCTCGGCTGCCCTGCAGCTCCATGAGATGACCCCCGATGAGCTCATCGAGGAAATCGACGACGTGGTGGGGGCAGCCCCCATGATCGCCGCCGGCCTGGAAAGCGACCTGGTCCTTACCTATTAATAGCGGGCGTTATAAGCGACCATGACTGAAATCAATAACTGTCTACTCCCCGAGGATCTGCTGTATCACGTGGAATACAACGTGTGGCTGCGCCCCGATGACGACCAGACCATCGAGTTGGGCATGACCGACATCGCCCAGACCATGGCCGGTAATATCCTCCATTGCCGTCCCAAGGCGGTGGGCAAAACGGTAAAGACCGGTAAGAGCCTGGCAACCATCGAATCTGGTAAGTGGGTGGGACCGGCGCGCAGCCCCATCGGCGGCGAGATCGTGGCGGTGAACGAAGCGCTGATTGCCGATGCCACCCTCATGAACAAGAGTCCCTATAAGCAGGGCTGGATCGTCCGGCTCAAGCCCAACGACTGGGAAGTGGACCGTGGTAGCCTGGTCTCCGGCGCCGAGGCGTTGGAAGGCTTCAAGGCCTACATGGTCGAGAAGGAGCTGGG
>JACZSB010000269.1 GCA_022574435.1 Fidelibacterota bacterium | reverse complement strand
CTTATGACCCGTGAAGTCATTTCCTGTCAGACCGGCGATACGATCGTCAAAATTATGACCTTAATGACCGAAAGCCGCATACGGCACCTGCCGGTCATCAACGATGGTAAACTTGAAGGATTGGTCAGCATCGGCGATGTCGTGAAATACAGAATCAAGGAAACCGAAAACGAGGCCGACGCTCTAAGAAATTATATCACGACCTAACCCAGGTCATGAATTCATGGTGTAGCCAATGATCTGCAGGGCGTCACTCAGATCATCAAATTCATCTTCAAACGCCTGGTGGCCAATGTCGATAAGCTCGTCGGCCCGGTGAAACTCCATCAGGCCAATATGCCCGACTCTGGGGTCGATGCTGATGTCGGGCGGATCACCCGCCAAACGGCTGCGGCTCAAACGGTTTTGAATGATATTTAACGACGCCACCATATTCGCGAATATGCTCGGCGCCCCTTTCTCGTGACGCAAAAGTTTTCGCACGAACATGCCCGAGCGTTGCTTGCCCATAATCTCCTGAGGTGCCAGGCTGTCGGCAAAGACACCGTACTTTCCTGTTGCCACAACCTGCTGCCGTTCGGCCCGGGCGCGGCCAAAGATGTCCTCGGCCAGATTGATGGCGATCACCAGTTCAGCACCGAGAGCCCGGCACACCGATACTGGAACCGGATTGACAAGTGCTCCATCGACGATCCACCGCCCGTCCCACATCACCGGATCGAATATCCCCGGCAGCGCAAACGAAGCCCGTAAGGCCGGTACGAGAGCGCCTTTTTGCATCCACACCTCGTGGCCGGTCACGAGATCGCAACCCACGGATACGATCACCTGCCCATCCAACGGCCCCAGGATCTCCAACACCCCTTCCCACGGCAGGCTTTTACGGCGCTCGGGTGCGCTCAGTTTATGATGCTGTGAGTGGTGGAACTTAAATGCTGCCACAGTTCAACCGCCAGGGGGTTAACGGGGGGATATCCGGGCCTCTACCCTAGCCACAGCCGTCCGGGCCGGGGCGATCAACCAGGTCCCGTTATCCAGCCGGACCACAGCCCTGAAGTCTGCCCTGGCCCTGGCCAGATCGCCACGTTGCTCCCGGATGGTGGCCCGCAGGTACAGGGCTTGCCCCAGGTGCCAGTCAAACTCCATCTCATAGTTATCGATTACCCATTGGGCCCGCTCCAGCGCCAGCACCGTATCACCCTCCTCCCGGGCCAAGGCTGCCTGTAGCGCGGCGTATTTCAACTCCCATTCCAGCCGCTGGTTGGGATGCGAGCGCTGGATCAGCCCTTCAAGTTGGGGCCCTAGTTGTCGCGCTTGGTCCAGGCGCCGGGTGCGTACCAATGCCTCGCCATATAGAAAGTTGAAATAATAGTTTTCGGGGTAATGATCAATCAAAAGGGCGGTATAGCCATAGGCCGCATGGGGATTGCCCTCGATGTACAGGTAGAGGATAGAGAGGGTGCTGGCGGCCTCTATCCAGGCGAAGGGCGCCTGCCGCACGGCCCGGTCCAGCTCCGCGATACCCAGTTGGCGGTCAGGCCGGATGCCGAACATACGGGCCAGAATCTGTACCGGCCGGGAACTGGCTCCGGTGTAATAGTCGAATATCCCGATAGGCAACCAGGCGTCGGCCAGGGTAGAGTCCTGCCGGTGGGCCCGCTGCACCAGCCGAATGCCCTTAAGGCCCGAATAGATCACCGATGTCCAGCGCTTCTGAGCCAGGGCGACCCGGGCTCGCAGCCCATAGGTGCTGCCCAGGAATAGCAACGGTTCGGCCTCAGGGCCGCCTCGTTCCAGCATGGCCTCGTAGTGCGGGATAGCAGCATCGACAGCGCTGAGCAGCGCTTCATAGGACTCCGCCACCCCTTCCTCGGTCAACGCTTGCCACCAGCGGTTGGTCACCGCCACGAATGGGGCTACGGCGTTGTCCGGATCGCGGGCAATCACCGAGTCCAACGCGGCCTGGGCCTGGTCAAAGCGATAGGAATACATGGCGTCGATACCAACCCATAGCAGGGAATCACCCTGGTCCACGGTGTGATCGGTAGGCCGGTAATCACTGTGCTGCGGCGCGTAGGTCCCACCGATCGATACCAGGGCCAACAGTCCCAGGCCGAGCCATCGAGCGCTGACCCGCCTCACCGGCTGTGGGCTGACTGGTCTGTAAGGGATCAATCTCAGGGCTGGCTAAGCCGCAGCTGCACTACCCGGGCCCGGGGATGGCCGGCATCCAGACTGAGCGCCCGGCGCAAACTGGAATGGGCCTGAATGGTGTCCTGCAGGGCGGCGTAGGTCAGGCTCAAACCGACGTAGGAATCGACACTGAAGGGGTCCATATCCAGTGCCCGGTTAAAATAGTCCCGCGAGCGATTTAGCTCACCCTGCTCCCGCGCGGTTTCCCCGGCGCCAACCAGGGCGGGCACCAGCCAATCAGCGGAATTGCCACCTGATACAGCCATAGCTTTGCCGTGAGCGTCCAACGCCTGGTGGAACTGTCCCTGGCGCTGGAGTTCAAGTGAGTGCAGGTAGTAAGCCCGGGGCAGCCACTGGCCCACCTGCTCACTGGGGCCGTGCAGATACAACCACAGTTCCCATTCCCGCACGGCCTCCTGAAAGCGCAAATCGGACAAATAGGCCTTACCCAGGGCAAAAGAAACTGCTTGGTCTCCCGGATACTCATCCAGATAGCGCAGGTAGACCCTGATGGCGGTGGCATAATTGCCCTCTTGCGAGGAGACATCGCCCAGGGCGGAATAGACGGCGTGGTAGTTGGCGTCCAGAGCGAGGGCGTCGTACAGGTCGGTCTTGGCCCGGTCCAGCATCCCCAGGCCGGCGTAAGCCCGCCCCCGGGCATAGAACAGCGCGGCGTGATCGGGGTATTGTTCCAGCCCGGCCCGGGCCACGGTAACCGCTTCGCCCAGGCTGCCCCGCTGCACCAGGTTGATGCTCCGGTGGAAATATACTTCGGCCAGCGGCCCGAATCGTTCCTCCACCTGCCGGTAGATGGCCATGGCGCCGGTAAAGTCCCCCTCTGCTTCCCGTACTTCGCCCTGGGCCAGACGGGCGGCATAGCTTTCCGGGTTGAGGTAAATGATTTCCTGGAAAGTTGACCAGGCCCGGACGGTGCTGCCGGCCTGCAAATGCAACCGGCCCAGATCGGATAGCAGCTGCTGATTCAGCGGCTCGGCCGCCAGCGCCCGTTGCAGGTGCTCCTCAGCCGAGCGGTACTTATGGTTACGGGCCTGGATATCCGCCAACGCCACCTGCGTTAACTGGTCGTTGGGATTCTCAGCGGCCCGGCGCTCCAGTTCCTGTACCCGCTCATACTCGCCTGCGAAACGGAAGCGCTGACTCATGGGCACGCTGTCCTCTGGGGCCAGGTGCGCCAGCCGGCGGGCGGTGCGGCGGTTCAGGGTAGCCAACTGTTTGTTCAGCGCGGTGATCTTGGCAGTCATGTCCCGCAGCTCGGTCTCGGTATAGGCCTTGGCCTGCGGCTGTGCAGGGGGCTTGCGAGGCCGGCGGGATCGGGATTGCGTCCTGGGTGGCCGTCGCCGGCGGGGCCTCTGTGAGTCAACGGCCTTATTGGTGGTATCGGCAGTTGCCGAGGGGCGTTTTCGGCGGCGCCGCCGTTTTTCCCTGGGCTCCTGCTGATCGCCGGCCACATCCACAGCCGGGGCCGGAGCAATGCTGCCGGCCGACAACGGCTCACCCACCAGCAATAGTGCCGACCAGGTTAAAATCAGGTAACGTTTGAGTGCCGGAATAGTGCGCATTGGCCGCCCGCTAAGATTATCCCTAAGCAATACCGGATGCAAGCTTTAGCCTACGGCCTTGACGGACCCAGATCAGTAGGCTTATCATGGCACTGTGAAAACCATGCCGGAAGGAATATTATGGATAGTCCACCCCCTGAGCGGCCGTTGGATGATGATCAGCGGACCGGGTTCGTCCCCTTGAAATATACACCCGTGGAACCTGCCGAATGCCTTGAGCGCTCGCGGAGGTTTTATGACCAAATGGACCGGCGGCGATCGGTGCGCCACTTCAGCGACCGGCCCGTATCCCGGGAAGTGATCGAGAACCTGATCCGGGCCGCCTCCAGCGCACCCTCGGGGGCTCACCGCCAGCCGTGGACCTTCGTGGCCATATCCAACCCGCGCCTAAAAGGTGAAATCCGCCGGGCGGCCGAGGGGGAGGAGCGGGAAAACTATGAGCATCGCATGTCTCCCGAGTGGCTGGAGGCGCTAAGACCACTGGAGACCGGTTGGCGGAAACCGTATCTGGAAATCGCGCCCTGGCTGATAGTAGTCCTCCAGCACACCTACCAGCTACTTGAGTCCGGGGAGCGG
>JACZSB010000268.1 GCA_022574435.1 Fidelibacterota bacterium | reverse complement strand
CATAGAGGCAGTAGAAGCGGAGGGGGCTCCGGCGCCAGCCAGGCTAGGTCTCGCCGAGCCTTTAGCACCGGCTGGATACCGCCCCTCCGGGAGCTCATTGACTGATTTACTGCGTGGTGACAGACGCAGGGCGAAAGGCAAGGCGATGAAGGAGCGGCGACCGGTTTCGTCTTCAGCCACTTCCCCGGGCCGAACGGCAGCCCCGGTGTGGCGGCTGCTACATACCGACCCGGAAGAGGCCGGGATCTACGACATCCAATCCGTTTACGGGGGGGTCACGAGCGATGAGATCCTTATCAAATTGGAAAGCTATACTACCGTTCCATCAGGCGAGTTTTCCGTGATCATTGTCTTCGACGCTGATCAGGACACCAGTACGGGTCTTATTATTGAAGAGTTTTATGGCTGGCGACTGGGGATCGATTACCTCATCGTCGTTGAGCCACTTTTCGAAATCGCGCTCTTGCGCTGGGAGATGGAAGAATTTGTATGGGCTGACTCCCTAACAAGCTTCAGCGCGGAACCCGGCTCCTACGAGCTGATCATGGGGGTGGACCGGGCTCATTTCGAGGCGTTCCCGGCAGTCAATTTCGCGGTACTGGCGTTCGATTTTAGTGGGCCAGAGCACGATCAGGTCCCCGATTCCGGGCAGGGGCATATCGTCTTCCCCCTCGCTCCACCCTGGCTGCGGCTCAGCGCCCTTGAGGGGCTGATCGCGGCGGGATCCCAGGAAGAGCTGACCGTGACCTTCGACGCGGAGGGCCTGTTCGGTGGCGACTACCGGGCCAACATCGTGGTGACCAGTAACGATCCGGCCGGCCCGCGGCACATCGTCCCGGCCCAGCTGGCCGTTACCGGTATACCGCGCATTTCCATCGAGGCCGATTTCGTCGACTTCGGCGCCTCCTTTGTCGGCTACCTCGACAGCGTCTTTCTAAGGATCGATAACGTAGGCACCGATGTGCTGGAGATAACCGCTGTGGTGAGCGGCAGCCCACAGCTCACCGCCGTACCTGCGTCCCTCTCCATCCCGCCCTTAGCCAGTGATTCGCTCAGGCTGTATTTGCTTGCTACCACCGAAGGAATCTTCTACTCCACCATCACCCTGGTGACCAACGATCCTGATTCGGCCGAGGTATCCCTGCCGGTCTATTCCGTGGTCGCCATCGCCCCGGATATCAGCCTGACCCCTAACGAGGTGCTGCTCACGGCCCGGCCTGACAGCGTGGCTACGGCGCTGCTGACCCTCGCCAACACCGGCGGCAGTAATCTCAGCTACACTCTTTCGGTCGTGTACCCTGATGAGGGCGCCGGCGGGGGGGATCTCGCAGTCCTCGCTCAGGGCGGCCCCGATGCCTTTGGCTATCGCTGGAAGGATTCCAATGAACCGGGCGGGCCGGCGTTCGAGTGGATCGATAATACCGGGGCAACGCCTCTCAGCCTGGATAATTTTGACTTTGTAGTTGGCATTCCCCTGGGGTTTGACTTTTCCTACTATGGAGCGACCTTTAGTCAGATCAATATCATGTCCAACGGCTGGGTGAGTTTCACCAGTTATGACATCTGGTTTCCTGGATTCGTGCCGGACTCGGCTGGCTTCTACACCGGCGCCATCGCCCCCTTTGCCGGCGATCTATTCCCGCCAGGGGGAGAGGTTTGGTACAAGACCGAGGGCACTGCACCGAACCGGGTCTTCGTGGTGGGATACAACTATGTACCCTGGTGCTGCAGCGGGCCGCCCGACATGACCTTTGAAGTCGTTTTCTATGAGTCGGGCGATAAGCTACGGTTCCAGTACCTCGATCTCCAGGGACAGACACCCTGGGCCATCGGCATCGCCAGCCCGGACAACTCCACGGGGCTGGGCAATGGTGGCAGCGGTATAACCTACATCGATCCGGCCATCGTGGGCGATAACTACGCCCTGGAGTTTTCCGCCCGCACCGAGTGGCTTATCGTTGCGCCGCAGGTGGGGTCGGTCCCGATCGATGGATCAGTTGAAATAACCCTGACAGCCGACATTTCCGAGCTGGAGTTGGGCAGTTACAGCGCCCAAATCATGGTCAGCAGTAACGATCCCGATGAGGGGCTGGTGGTGGTGCCGGTTACTTTGTCCGTTACCCTGGCGGTGGAGGGCGGCCAGGCCCTGCCGCAATCCTTCGCCCTGCACCAGAACTACCCCAACCCGTTCAATCCCAGCACGACCCTCCAATTCGATCTGCCTATGGCGACGGACATCCGTATCGTGGTGTACGATCTGCTGGGCCGGGAGGTGGTGCGCCTGATGGACCAGCGCCTGGAGCCAGGGTATCATCAGCTGGTGTGGAACGGGCGGGATCGTAGGGGCCGTTCAGTTCCCACCGGCATGTATATCGTCCTGATGGCGACACCGGAGTACACCAAGTCCATTAAGCTGGTGCTGTTGAAGTAAGACCGAATCCAAGTTAGCGCCGGATTTCCGGATACGAGTTGGATACGGTCCTGCCCCTCTCCTCAATAAATAACCTTATCTGTAATTTGGTTGCAGTGGATTCTCTCCCGCTATTGGCGGGTTTTCAGTTCATATAC
Source organism: Fidelibacterota bacterium (assembly GCA_022574435.1). GTDB lineage: Bacteria > Fidelibacterota > Marinisomatia > SCGC-AAA003-L08 > TS1B11 > JACZSB01. Next base: position 1,781 of record JACZSB010000268.1, on the reverse strand, counting down.
CACCCATCGTGAAATACAAAACGGGGAAGGAAAACGGGGCAGGAATTTGACTAATGGTGACTAGTGAACTACTAATTCAACCTTCGCCTCCCTTAAAATACTAACTTAAGAAACGGTCCAAAGAATAGGGGCAGGTTAAATCATTTTCAAACGAGGAGAATCAGATATGGGTGATAAGGGGAAAAAAGATAAAGGCAAACGGGAACAACAGAAACAAAGCCAGTCTACGCCGAAGGAAAAACGAAAATTAAGAAAAGAAAAGAAGAAAAAAATGCCCGTTCTGTAGTACTTCCATACCCTGCTGGGACTAATCCGCATTTTAATTTAAGAGAGTCCTCAGCACTTCATAAGGTGTTTTTCCAGCAAAGGCGCCATGGCGGCGATTGAGGTTATAAAACTTCTCCCAAGCCTCAAGTTTCTGATTCAGATCCACATCATCCTGATCTGCCCCATTCTTTGGGCCGCTCGCCAAGTCAATCAAGATGCTTCTGCTGAAGTAATCTTGCATGAAGGGAGGATCGCTCGACTGAGCCTTGAAAACCGGATGTTGGATGTCGGATGCCAAGAACTCGTAACTCGTAACTAGAAACTCGTAACTAAGTTGGCCTCTTCAATACTTGCGCCACCGCCTTCCGCCAGCGCTGCCGGTGTTCATTCCGTTCCTTATCTGACATATCAGGCTGATAGCATCTCTCCCCTGTCGCTGCAATCATACCGAAATCGTCCCACCCCAGCGCCTGGGCCAACCTGAGGGCCACGCCCCTGGCCGTGGCCTCCCGCCGACGGTGTAGCACCAACGTCCGACCGAGCATGTCCGCCTGGAACTGGAGCAGGGGTGGCCGGGCCATCCCGCCGCCGCAATGGATGGTAGCGTTCGCGGGTGGACGTACATTTTCGGGCAGCGCCGCCACGATATCCGCCACCAGGTGGGCAATGGATTCCATTCCCGCCCGCAACTGCTGCCCAACGCTGTAACCGCGTCTAGAGGGCAGAAAAGTGGTGTCCAGGTCCGCTCGCCAGTAGGGCGCCGCCAGGCCGTTTAGTCCCGGCACCAGCACCAGGTCGCTTGACTGGGCCAATTGTGCCGGCCAGTTGCGAGCCACTCCCGGTGACCCAAGATCTTCCTCGAACCATCGGAACAGGGCGCCCACGGCGTTGATCGTTCCTTCCAGCAGGTATTCCGCCTTATGCACTGTGGTGAAGGCCGGGTTGGCCAGCAGACCAGGCGCCTGGACGGGGTGGTCACCGGTGGGTACGGCCACCGAGCCGGAGGTACCGTAATTGAGGGCCATCGTCCCCGGTGAATCGGCCCCCAGCCCAGTCATGGCCGCCTGCTGATCGCCCATACACACCAGCAACGGCCACCGCCGGCCACGCCAGTTGACCCGGCCGTAATTATGTTGCGAGGGCACCAATTCCGGGAGGCAGCGGGATAGCGACCCGGGCAGGCCGAATAACTCCAGTAGCTGCGGGTCCCAGCGGCGGAGGGCTATATCGAAAAGCAGGGTGCGCCCGGCTAGAGTCTCATCAATGAATAGCTGGCCGGTGAGGTGGTGAATGATCAGGGACTGCAACGGTACAAAGCGGGCCGTCCCCGCCGCGAAGGCTCTGCGCAACTGCGGCCGATGATCCAGCAGCCAGGCCAGCTTGGGCCCGCCATAGTAGGGCGCCGGTGGCAGGCCGGTCTTGGCGGTTATGACGGCAGCCTGGTCCCGGTAGCGCCCCATGACCTCCTCAGCCCGGGTGTCCTGCCAGGTTAGCACCGGGGTCAGGGCGGATTT
>JACZSB010000028.1 GCA_022574435.1 Fidelibacterota bacterium | reverse complement strand
GGACCCAGACATGTCCGGCACCCTCTTCAGCGGGCGCAAAGGCCCCCGGCGCCAACTGATCCACCCGGGCTATGATCTCGGTAAATTCCATTGCTTTTGAAGTTAACCGCTAAGGCTCAGGACACCTTACGCAGTGGCGTATCCTCTCTTATTTTCTTATGCAGCGCCAGCAGGCCGTCGATCAGCGCTTCGGGCCTAGGCGGACAGCCGGGCACATAGATGTCCACCGGCACTATCAGGTCCACCCCCTTCAACACATGATAGCCGTGCTGCCAGTAAGGACCGCCGCTGTTGGAGCAACTGCCCATGGAGATGATATATTTGGGTTCCGCCATTTGATCATAGAGCCGTTTGATCCTGGTGGCCATGGTCATGGTGACGGTACCGGACACTATAATTACATCGGCTTGCCGGGGAGAGGCCCGGGGCATGGCGCCGAAACGCTCCAGATCGTGCCGGGGCTGGGCCGCCGCGATCATTTCGATAGCGCAACAGGCCAGACCGAACTGGAAATACCAGGTGGAGCTAGCCCGGGCCCAATTGAGGAAGTCGTCCACCCGGGCGACTAAAATGTTATCGCGGTCAAAACTATTAACCAGGGACATGTCCATTAGATCCTCCTAGGCCTCCAATTCGGCAGCCATCTCAGGCGCCGGTTCATCAACAAGCGGCTGCTCCAGCTGAGCGTAACGGCCCCGGGCATAGGGCACCTCCATCTTCACCCAGTCCAGGTCTCCACGGCGCCAAACGGCGATCAGCCCTACGGTGAGGATCAGAAGGAAGATCAGCATCTCCACAAAGGCCACCAGGCCCAGCTCCTTGAACACCACCGCCCAGGGAAAAAGCAATACCAATTCCACGTCGAAAATTAGAAATACCAGGGCCACCACATAAAAGCGGATATTGAATTGCATGCGGGCATTGTCTATGGCCTCTTCGCCACATTCATACGTGGAACTCTTCAGGGCGCTTTTATTGGTGGGCGCCAGGATTCGTTGCAGAAACAAGGCGAATAGAATCAGGGCAACGGAGAGTACACTAAATATGAGGATCGGGGCAAAATCGGTATACACGCTATATTCCCTTTTTTATTAAGGGAGAAAATTACCCTGATGCTAAAATTCATGTCAAGGCTTTCCGTTAACAACCGGTTTGGCATTCGACAGCATACGGCAAGGGTTGTGCCCTGAACTTTTTAGCGGGTAAATTTCCGCCTGTGTCGTCGCTGTTCAATAAGTTGTTAGTGGCTGCCCTGCCCGCTCTGCCGCGGGCTTTCATAGGCCGTTTCGCCCGGCGCTACGTGGCCGGCGAGCAGGCCGGCCAGGCCCTGAGCGTGGCTAAGGCCCTCAACGGGCGCGGTTTCGAAGTCACCCTGGACATCCTGGGTGAGCACGTTAACTCCCCGCAGGAAGCCGGGGAGGTGACCGCGGCCTACGTGGATCTGTATCACCGGATAGCCGCTTGCGGCGCACGGGCCAATATCTCCCTAAAGCCCACTCACCTGGGATTGGACCTGGGCCGGGTGTTGTGCCGGGATAACCTCTTTCAGGTTGTATCCGCCGGACGGGAGACCGGGAACTTCCTACGCATCGACATGGAGGACTCTGCCCAAACCGACGATACCCTGGCACTGTATTCCGACTGCCGGGATATCTACGACCGGGTGGGACCGGTGCTCCAGGCCTACCTGCACCGCAGCAGCGACGATCTGGCCCTGATTCTATCGACCCGGCTTAACGTACGCCTGTGCAAAGGAATCTATCGCGAACGTCCGGAGATTGCATACCAGCGCCCGTCCGCCATCAACGATAACTTCGTGGCACTGGCCCGGCAGGCGTTGGAGGGGGGGGCTTATGTGGCCCTGGCCACCCACGACCGGCCCCTGATTTCCAGGTTAGAGCAGTTGATCGGGGATTTGCGCCTGCCACCGGAGCGCTTCGAGTTCCAGGTGCTCTATGGCGTGCCCATGGGCGGTAAACTACAACAGTTGCAAAGCCGGGGATTCAAGGTGCGTATTTATGTGCCCTTCGGCGAGGCCTGGTACGATTACTCTAAAAGGCGCCTGAAGGAGAATCCTGACATCGCCGGTTACGTCCTGAGCAATCTATTTAAGAAAGAGTGACATCCAACCGAACTGGAGTAAGGAGAACAGCTGTTGAACGATATTGATGACACTATCAACCGTATTTTGAAAATGCGCACTATCGCCGTGGTGGGCCTGTCGCCCAAGCCTGAAAGGGCCTCGCACGATGTGGCCCGCTACCTGCTGGATCAGGGTTATAAGATAATCCCGGTGAACCCGGTCCAGGAGGAGATTCTGGGCCTCAAGTGCTACCCCAACCTGTCCGCCATCCCGGAGCCGGTGGACTTGGTCGACGTCTTCCGCCGCCCTGAGCATTGCCCACCTATCGCAAAGGAGGCGGTGACTATCGGCGCCAAAGCCTTATGGCTGCAATTGGGAATCGCCAATGATGATGCCGCCCGCCTGGCCTCGGACGGCGGACTGCTGGTAGTCATGGACCGCTGCATCAAAATTGAGCACGCGCAACGCAGATAGCACCTCCCGGCCAGGCTTGAGCCACTTAGCAGCGGGGAGAGGCCAGTGCCGATTGCCGGCAAATTCAGACTCATGAGCGCTTGCCTGCCACCGGTTTTAGGATTAAAATCTCAGGTGAGCTCACGGTTCCGTGTCATGGCCTCCGCATCCTGTGAAAATTTTAACCCCTACTTTTTGCTGCTGTTTAAACTAAGGGACAGACACTGATCCCCTTGAGGAACGTATGAAGAAAATCGCATTATTTGTTCTGGGGCTGCTGGCGATTTTATATTTTCGGCAAAAAATAGCCGCCGGGGCGACCGAGACAGCAAAGGGTGAACTCGAGTTGGCCGAAGTTGGATATTTCAAGGAACAGGGGGCCATGGGCAGCGAACGGAGGGTTTATTCGATTGCGGTGGAAGGATTTGTGGACAATGAAGCGGTATGGAATGAGATAAATGAATATGGCAGAAAAAAATTGTGGAGCCAAGGTAGTTATACGGCCGTATTTTTCTTCGACGGCAGAAGCAATACGCCTGACGTAACCGACAGCGGCGAAAACTTTCCCAATGCATATAGAGAATATTGTGTGGCGGCTTTTTGGCGATACACCAAGTGGAACGTCTATCTGGATAAATACCCATTTAGGGACGGCTCGCCGGCCCTATAAGACTTCGATCAAACAGACCTGGCAATTATCCTGCCTGGCTTTTTCGTCACTTCGCCCGCCTCTTTATACCGGCGCAGAAAGATACTGCCGCGGGCATTGTTCCCCCTAACCAGGTATCCTCTATTCTTCGGCTATCCCGCAAGCTTCGGGAAAGCAATCCGCCGGCTGGCGGACTTTAGAACCCCTGCGGCCACATTTATTTTGAGTCAATGCGCCTCTGCCAAGTCAAAAAAAAAGCTTTTGCACCCCCGGAACACCTGCTTACCTTTGGCCGTATGTTAGTGACCATCTACAAGAGTAAGCAGAGCGCAAAGGCTAAAAAGCTGGGTACTGCCCGGAATCCGAGAGCTGCTGTCTTGTAATAAGATCAGTAAACAAAAGTTTTAAAGCCCTCGGATTTTCCGAGGGCTTTTTTTTTGTCGACCAGCTGAGGAGTGTCATGAACAATATCGATAAAAGGAGCTATGATGAATGCAGCAACTGTGTGTCCCGAATGCGCCGCGCCGGTTAGTGTGCCGGCCGATGTTTTTCCCAACGAAATCGTCCAGTGCGGCGATTGCGCTATCGACCTGGAAGTAGTGGCTCTCCAACCTCTTTCTTTGGCCCCGGCGCCCGAAGAGGAAGAAGACTGGGGCGAGTAGAATGAACGACCGGGCTGCCACTAAATCTCCCTCGGTGGGGATGCTGTTTACCCGGATTAGAGTGGAGGAGAAGCTTCTGCTGAAGGCCTTCAAACGGAGCGGGGTGCCGGTGATGCTCATGGATGACCGCGAGTTGGTGCTCGATCCACAAGGGAGCAACGCCAGTCTGCCCGGGTTGGTCATAAATCGCAGTATGAGCTATTACCGAGGATTGTACGCCACGAGTATCCTGGAGGATCTTGGGGTTCTCACTCTGAACCGCTCGACGGTCAACCACAATTGCGGCGACAAGATTAAGACCACCGCCGCCCTGGTCCGCGCCGGACTGCCTGTTCCCCGGACCAAGATAGCATTCACTTTGTCCGCCGCCCGGGAGTCGGCCGAAGAACTGGGGTTCCCCCTGGTGCTCAAACCGGTGATCGGCTCCTGGGGCCGGATGGTCGCCCGCCTGAATGACCAGGATGCCCTGGAGGCCGTGCTCGAACATCGGGTGTTTCTCGGCGGCAGCCTGCATTCAGTCTTTTATTTGCAGGAGTATATAAACAAACCGCAACGGGATATCCGGGCTTTTGTAGTAGGGCGGGAAACCGTAGCGGCCATCTACCGTTATTCCGACCATTGGATCACTAATACCGCCCGGGGGGGGCGCACCGTCAATTGTCCCGTCACACCCGAAATCAATTCTTTAGCCACGGCAGCAGCTGAGGCTGTGGGGGGCGGTGTGCTGGCGGTTGACATGTTAGAGACCGCCGCAGGCCGGATTCTGGTGAACGAGGTTAATCATACCATGGAATTTCGTAACAGCATTGCTGTGACCGGAGTGGATATTCCCGGCGCGATCAGTGATTATGCCCTGGCCCTACTTCCAACTGTGGAGCTGTCCCGTGCCTGAACTACCGGTGGTTTCCGTGGTTGGGGGCCGTGGATATGTGGGTGGCGAACTGCTCCGGTTGCTGCTGGGACACCCTGGAGTGACACTCGGCCAGGTGACATCGACCAGCCATGGTGGCCGTCCGGTGACCGGGGACCACCCCAATCTGCGGGGTGTGACTGCTCTGATGTACACTAAACCCGGCGATCTGGAAACTTGCGACCTACTGATTCTGGCACAGCCCCATGGCAAATCGGCTGGAGAAATGGATCATTGGTCTGAGAGAGCCCCGCGTATTATCGACTGTTCCGCCGATTTCCGGCTCCGCGACCCAGAGACCTACCGGCACTGGTACGGCCAGGAACATCCAGCTCCCGAGTGGCTGGAGAAATTCGTCTACGGCCTACCGGAGAGGTTTCGCCGACCGATCTCCACCGCCAACTACGTGTCGGGAGTGGGCTGCAACGCCACGGTTACAAATCTGGCGCTGGCGCCGTTGAGCGACGCCGGCTTACTCGACATGGTGGTAGCGGACATCAAGGTGGCTTCTTCCGAGGCGGGCGCTGTTCCCGGACCAGGGTCCCACCACCCGGAGCGGTCGGGCGCCGTACGTTCATACAAGCCCACCGGCCACCGGCACCAGGCTGAGGTGGAAATGGTGCTGGGTGGCGGGTTTGAGTTCCATATCTCCGTTACCGCCGTGGAGCTGGTCCGGGGCGCATTGGTCACAGCCCACTGTTTCCTCAAAGAAGCCGTGGACGACCGCAGGATATGGTCGATCTACCGCCAGGCTTACAGCGCCGAGCCGTTCATTCGTCTGGTAAAACAGGCCCGCGGCCTGTACCGTTACCCCGAGCCCAAATTGCTGGCGGGCACCAATTGGTGTGACATCGGCTTTGAGGTCGATCGTGAAGCAGGCGGCCGCCGGCTAGTTGTGATTGCCGCCTTGGATAATCTCATGAAAGGCGCCGCCGGCAATGCAGTGCAGGCCATGAACTGTATGTTGGGTCTGGATGAACGCACCGGGCTGGGATTCCCGGGACTGCACCCCTTGTAGGAGGCGGCTATGGATCTGGTTTTGAAAATCGGTGGAGCCGATGGTATGGATTATGAAGCTATTGCGGATGACATCAAGTGGTTTTGCAACGGTGGCGGAAAGATGGTTCTGGTGCACGGCGGCTCTGCGGCGACCACCCAGGTCGCTGCGGCACTGGGGCATCCGGCTCGTTTTGTGACCACTGCCAGCGGCCATACCAGTCGTCGTACCGATCGCCGCACAATGGAGATATTTCAAATGGTGTATTGTGGACAAATGAATAAAGGCTGGGTGGAGCGACTCCAGAAGAGGGGCGTTCCCGCCTTGGGACTGAGCGGCATGGATGGCAGGCTATGGGAAGGCCGGCGGAAACGGACACTGAAGGTGGTGGAAAATGGTCGCCGCCGGGTGCTCCGGGACGATTATACCGGCCGGGTTGAGCGGGTTAATCGTGACCTTCTGCAGACTATCCTGAAGATCGGCTATCTACCGGTCCTGACACCGCCGGCGATATCGTACGAAGGGGAGGCGATTAATGTGGACGGTGATCGCGCAGCCGCGAGTACGGCCGTGGCCTTGGCGGCGCGGCAGTTGGTGATCCTCACCAATGTGCCCGGCCTGCTGCGACAGTACCCGGATGCCAACAGTTTGGTCCCGTTAATCTCCGCCGCCGACCTGGCCGATTACATGAAAGGGGCCGGGGGCGGGATGAAGAAAAAGCTGCTGGGCGCCGGGGAAGCCCTGGCCGGCGGTGTCGAACGGGTCGTCCTGGCGGACGGGCGGGTCCCCAATCCCTTGCGCCGGGCGTTTGATGGCCAAGGCACGGTAATCAGTTGAGGATGAAGGAACTCATGTCGGAACCGGCCGGAAAGCAGTCGCCAGATCAGGTAGACCTGGTGGCAATAGAAAATAGGCATTCTTCCGGCGCCTATGCCAAGCGGCCGGTGGTAATGGTGAAGGGGCAGGGGGCCAGCCTCTGGGACGTTGAGGGCCAGCGTTACATCGACTGCATGTCAGGGCTGGGGGTGGCCAATGTGGGCCATAATCATCCCCATCTGGTAGCAGCCGTGTCCACCCAGCTGGAACGCCTGATGGTCTGTGGGGAAGCCTTCTACCACGAACAGCGGGCGCTTTTCCTAAAGGAACTTACGGCCCTGACGCCCGGTGATCTCAACCGGGTTTTCCTGTGCAATTCCGGGGCTGAGGCTATCGAAAGTGCCATCAAGGTGGCCCGATTTGTAACCGGTCGTTCGGAAATAGTGGCTTTGAAACGGGGTTATCACGGCCGCACAATGGGAGCCCTCAGTCTGACCTGGAATCCCCGCTACCGGGCGCCGTTCTATCCCCTGTTGCCCGGCATGAGCCACGTTCCGTTTAACAACATCGAGGAGCTGGAAAGGGCAATCACCGGGCGGACTGCGGCCGTAGTCCTGGAGTTGATCCAGGGCGAAGGTGGGATCTGGCTCGCTGAGCCCGATTTTCTGCGGCAGGTCCGGCAACTGTGCGATGACCGGCAGGTGCTGTTGGTGGTAGACGAAATCCAGACCGGCCTGGGCCGTACCGGTAAAATATTTGCAATCGAACACTATGGCGTCCAACCGGATATCATGTGTCTGGGCAAGGCGCTGGGTGGGGGCATCCCTATCGGGGCGGTAATCTGGCGGGATAAATTCGGTCCTCTATCACCTGGCTCTCACGGCTCCACATTCGGTGGCAATCCCATCGCCTGCGCTGCCGGCCGGGCTGTCCTGCAGATACTCGCTGCAGAGCGTCTCCCGGAACGCGCGGCCCGACTCGGCCGGATATTCATGGACCAGCTGCGCTCGCTGCAGCTGCCCATTATTCGGGAAGTGCGAGGTCTGGGGCTAATGGTGGGGGTCGATTTGCGCTTGTCGGTGGACCCAGTGATTAAGGCCCTGATGAACGAACACATCCTGGCCGCTTACGGCGGGAAAACGGTGATCCGCCTGCTTCCGCCCCTGGTAATTCCGGAAGTGGAGCTTTCGCAGGTGGTGGCGGCCATCGCCAAGGTTCTGACGGATATCTCTGGGGAAATCGGCCATGCAGCCTGAGACCGCCGGCGCCGACCCGAGCCCTGTCAATTCCAGGGACCAGTATCCTGAGATGGCCGCCACCACATTGGGTGTACCGGTCGATGAAGAAGCAATTGAGCTCCTGCACGCGCTGGTGTCCATTCCCAGCCCGTCGGGCAGAGAACAGAAAGCTACAGCCTTCCTGGTAGACTGGATGAGGGAACGGGGGATCCGGTCGAATATTGATGCGGCCGGAAATGCCGTCGGCGAGCTGGGTGACGGGCCCCGCGAGATCCTGCTCCTGGGCCACATCGATACGGTGATGGGGCAGCCCCCGGTGGTCCGGGAGGACCAGTGGCTGCATGGCCGGGGCACAGTGGATGCCAAAGGTGCCCTATGCGCCTTTGCCGTAGCCCTGGCCCATATCGATATCCCGGTGGGCTGGCGGGTGACGGTCGTGGGCGCCGTTGAAGAGGAGGCCACCACCAGCCGGGGGGCTCGACACTGGCTTTCGGCCGGGACCCGGCCGGACTTTTGTATCATTGGTGAACCCAGCGGCTGGGAGCGGATTACTATCGGCTACCAGGGGATCCTGAACTTGAAGTTGAATTTGAAACTGCCGCTGGCGCACAGCGCCGGTGATGGACGATCTCCCGCGGAGGCCGCATTTGACATCTGGTCCGGTGTACTGGCCTATTGCCAGGATTTCAATCAACGGCGCAACGACCGGTCACACCGGCTGCGGCCGGCTCTGCTGGGGATAACCACCAAGGCCCGCGGATGCCACGGCACCGCTCGGATGAATCTGGAATTCCGTCTCCCACCGGGCCTTTTACCACTGGAATTGGCGAATGCCATGAATGCACTGGTCGATACCTTCGGGGTGGGAGCGGAAACGCAGGTGCTGAACGGCGAGCCGGCTGTCAGGGTAAGCAAAAACTCTGTGCTGGTGCGGACCTTCGCCAAAGTGATCCGCCGCCAGGGAGGCCGTTTCCGCTATGTGACCAAGACGGGGACCTCGGATATGAATGTGGTGGCCCCGGTGTGGGATTGCCCGCTGGCAGCCTATGGACCGGGTGATTCCCGTCTCGATCATACCCCGGAAGAAAGAGTGAACTTGACGGAATATCTGCAGTCCATCGGAGTGTTGACTTCCGTTATGGAAGAACTCCTGGGAAAAAACAGTGACGTATAGATCATGGCGCAGTAGGCCGTGGGGAGGAAAGGATTAATGGTTCAGGTCTTGGATACCACTTTGCGGGAAGGCGAGCAGACCCCCGGGGTCTATTTTGACAGACACGTGAAGTTGGCCATTGCTATGGCCCTGGAGAAAGTGGGGGTGGATATTATTGAGGCTGGCCATCCTAAAGTTGATCCCGATATCGCTCGGGCGACTGCGCTGGTAGCCGGCCGGATCTCCGGCGCCACCATTGCCGCCCATGCGCGCTCAATGGAAGCGGATGTAGACGCCGCCCTGGAATGCGGGGTTGGGTTCCTGGGCATATTTTATTGTGTATCGGATCGCCGGCTGGCACAGATCGGCCGGGATGATCTGACCAGCGCCGTCCGACGCATCGCCGACACAATTGCCTATGCAAAGCAGCGCCAGCCTGACCTGATAATCCGCTACACGCCGGAGGATGCAGTACGCTCACCCTTCGACAACGTAGTGCGGGCTTCGATAGCGGCGGTTGAGGCGGGCGCGGAGGTGATCAGTGTGGCCGACACTACCGGTTTCATGATACCCGGCTCCGACCGCAGTCTGTATGATTACGTCACCCGCTTTAAGGAGACCCTGGCCCTCAGCGGTCTTTTTCCCCGTATCGCGGTTCACTGCCACAACGATCGGGGGCTAGCCCTGGCCAACGCCCTGGACGGGGTGCGAGCGGGCGCCGAGATCATCGATGCCACCGTGTTGGGGCTGGGGGAAAGGGCCGGGATTGTGGATCTGGCGCAGCTGCTCCACGCTCTTCAGGTTGATTTGAAGTTAGGCAAACCCTGGAATCTGGAGGCCTTGCAGGATTTATATGAACTGGTCAGCCGGCACGCCGGTATACCGGTACCGGTGCACCATCCGCTGATGGGCCGGAACGCTTTCACCCACTGTGCCGGCATCCATACCCATGCCGTGGCCCATAATCCGGTTCATTACCAAAGCGTTGACCCGGCCGAATTGGGACGCACTATAGGGGTGGCTCTGGATCACATGTCAGGGATGTCCAGCATCCGCTGGGCCCTGGACAAGCTGGAAGTAGAGGTCGACGAATCCACCCAGCGGCGGGTGCTTGAAGTGGTCAAGAGTATCGGCCGCAGAGGACGAACGGTTTCCCTGAGTGAGCTGCCCTATATTATCTCCCAGTGCAGTGCGCCCTCTGAACAACCGCTCCCATCCTGAGCGGCCGGCCCCAGAGCCTGCCCTGATGCCATTAATCTCCGGTCGCACATCCTCGCCGTGGATTGCACGCAACCGACTTGAATTGCCTCTTACGGCTCTGTAAAATGCCCTTGAGGGAGTGGAAGGTGCCGATCCTGTGATCGAAAAGATTACAATTATCAATTCTGGGATCCTCTTCCTTGCCTCCAATCCAATCATTCGTGGTAACCTCATTGAAGGCGGTGATGGTGGCATTGTAGCCCTCGATTTTCGGGATTCGTCTTTTGCTGAGATTCCAGCAACAAGATGGCCGGCAATTAAAATAGTTTTGTGCAAAGTCCCGCCCCTATTCCGCTGTTAGCGGGGCGGGGCCAAAGACGGGGCGGCTGAAATAGCCTGGATACTCGATACTCGCGCAAGTGGCATCAATAGGCGTTTAAAGAGCCCATTTTAAAAGTCACGCCCTCCCTTGACCCCAGTCATGGGAGGGCGTTAGTTTCCGGCGTCATCTATGACAACCAATCAGCAACGAATCGGGTCGAACTAAGCGTAAGACAAGACAGTGGACCAAAAAACAGTCACACTGATTAGGGCCTCCCAACGGGGAGACCAGAAAGCTTTTCATGAATTGGTGGCAATGTATGATGAAAAAATAATGACTCTAGCCCTGCAAATATTAAAAAATAAAGAGGACGCCGAAGATGTCTACCAGGAGGTCTTTCTCAAGGCCTGGAAGAACCTCCCAACCTTTGAGTTCAAAAGCGACTTTTACACCTGGCTCTACCGGATCACCACCAATAGCTGCTACAGTTATCGTAGCGGCAAAATGCGGCACCACCTGGAAAACATTAGCCTGGAAGAGGGCTACCACGACGCCTATACCGAGACCGGCCCGGAACGCAGCGATCAACAGAATCGGATTCTAGCCCGGGTAGACGCCTTGCCCCAGAAGCAGAAAACCGTGTTTGTATTGCGCTACTACCAGGGCCACAAGATCAAAGACATTGCTAACTTGTTGGGTCTAACCGACGGCACGGTCAAGCGTTACCTGCACCGGGCGACCCTCAAACTTCGTAAGGACCTGGCAACTTATGCCTAAACGAGTTTCACGAAATCCGTTGATGACCGATGATCAACTCCAGGAGCTGTTCTCGAAGATCAAACCGGTCTACCGAATCGATGAACAGTGGTTAACCGACCAGCGCTATCGGCTGATGGGCGCCCTGGAAGTGGCCGAGGAACGCTACCTGCTGGGCCGCATCGGTCAGCGACTGAGCCTGTGGTGGGAGGAGCTGCCCTATGTGTGGGTGGTAGCCCGGCCGGCGATGGCACTGGCCGCTGCGGCACTGGTAGGGATACTGGTGGGCCGATTCCTGCTAATGGCTCCGGCGGCGCCCGGTGCTACACTAGCGGGCAGAGGTGAAAGCGGCGCTCCCCAGATGGATCTGGCGGAGATGATCCGGGCCGGAGAAGTAAAGGGGATCGATGTGGGGCTTTCCGACGACCCGGACAACCCGGTCGAACTGATAATATCTACCGGCCAAAAGCTGAAGTTAACCGGTTCCGCCGAGCGGGAAGATATCCTGGCGGCCCTGGAATACGTGCTGGTGAAGGACCCCAACCCTGGCCAGCGGCTGCAATCGGCCCGTATCCTGGGGAACAGCTCCCGGCTGGGCGAGAAGCAATCGACCATCATGGCCCTGGTATCGGCCCTGTTGACCGACGATAATCCAGGAGTACGGATCTCGGTGATCAAGAGCCTGCGGGGGGTGCGGAACCCGTTGGTGAAAGACGCCCTGATAAAGACGGTGCTGGAAGATGCCAACGAGGGTGTGCGCCGGGCGGCGGTGGATAATATGAGATATTTCCTCACCGACCTCTCGGTGCGGTCGGCCCTGCTGCTGGTGTCCCGGATGGACCCCATTGAAACCGTCCGTTACCAAGCCTACCAGGTGCTTTCCGAGGCGCCGGAAGGGCTATTCGACGAAAGCCTGGATTCGCAGCAATGATGAAACTGCTATCGGCCATATTGCTCATCGCCTGGACACTGGCAGCCCAGGACCCGGCGCCACCGAGAGCGCCTGTGGTCCCACCAACACCCGAGTCACCCCAGGACCCGGCGCCACCGAGAGCGCCTGTGGTCCCACCAACGCCCGAGTCACCCCAGGTGCCCCAGCCGGACTGGATCCACGGCAGGTACCAGTCGGTGATCAGCCACACGCTGCACGCCTCGGCCCACGGGACGTTGACCATGGAGGACCTGCAAGGAGACATAACGGTATTGGGCACTGACGGTGAGCGGTTGGAAATACGCGAAATAATTCGGGTCAAGGGCGCCGCGAGCCCTGATGTAGCCTGGAAGATAATCGCCCGGTCAACCGGCGCCCTGATTATCGAGACCTCCGAAGAACCGGGCACTTACCGATTTACTCCCACACGCCGGCATCAGCGGCATATATCTTTCGATTATCTCGTCCAGGTACCCCGCCCTTTCAGCGTAGCAGTAAAAGCTTATGCCGGTGACGTGGACCTGACGGACCTGGTGGGCGATTTATTCGTCAAAACCGGCAGTGGGGATATAGGGCTTTCCAACTGCAGCGGGAAAATAGAGGTTCGGACCGGCGCCGGCGATATCGACGCGGTTCACATTGAAGGCCGGATTGAACTAAATACTGGAGCAGGAGATGTAGAAGCCCGCCACGCCAAGGGCCAAATCACCGTCAACTCCGGCGCCGGAGATGTAGAAATGATCAGCTGCGAGGGTAGTTTCGATATCAGTACCGGCGGCGGCGATATCGATCTGAGGAGCATCACCGGCGACCAGGTGGCCGCCAAAACCGGCGGTGGGGATATTGACCTGCAGAATGTCATGGCTGATGTGAATGTCATGTCAAGAGGCGGCGATATCTCCGCTAGTCACATGGTCGGCAATCTGGAAGTAGCCACAGCCGGGGGCGATGTGGACGTGACTTACATCGAGGGCGACCTTGTAATTTTTACACGCGGGGGTGATGTCCGGGTGGAACAGGTCTCCGGCCTGGTGCGGGTCAAGACCAACGCCGGCGATATTATTATTGAAGAGATGACCTTAGAGGACCCCGGCAACCGGAAATCAAAAATTACTTCCGGCAGCGGCGATATTTACGTCAGTTACCATACTGATCAGCCGGTGCAGGTGGAGGCCCGGCTATACGGCTACTCCCCGCGCTATGCAGCCCACCGCTTTGAAGGCAATCTGGAGCTGGATCTGCTGAACGAGGATGGCAGCACTTTGGGGGTATATAAGGTGGATGAACCATACCATACCATTGAAATTGAAACCACTAACGGCACGATAGAGATCGTGCGTGGAAGGGATTAGCTATGCTTAGACTACTCAATGCTAGCGGCCGGGCGCTAATTATTTTCTGCATGGTCACCGGCCACTTATGGGCCTGGGAGCCATCAACCCGCTTGGACACCGGTCAGGTTAATGTGGATCCTACTGGCGAGATAAAGATATTCAGCGACTTGCTGATCCCGGAAGGGGAAGTGCGGTCCGGGTCATTGCGCCTGGTGGGTGGTAACCTGACGGTGGCGGGCAAGGTCACCGGGCGGATCACGGTTTTGGGCGGTGAGGTAAGGCTGCTGCCCACTGCCGAGGTTGAGGGCAGCATTTTCGCCCTGGGGGGCAGGATCGTGCGCCACCCGGATGCCATAGTCACCGGCCGGGTGGTGGAGGTCAACCGGGGCAAGGTGAGTCTCTCCCGCAAACAGGCCAAGGAGATCTTCGGCGAAGAAACTAGCCTGGACTGGTCCCACGACCAAGTCGACTGGGACGATGATGATTGGAAGGAGCGGGACGATTGGCGCCATTACCGTCACCACGGCCATCGCCGCCACGGTTGGCAGGGTTGGGAATTTCGCGGGGGCTACAGCCGGGTGCATCCCGATTTCGGTGTTCCCGAGGACGTGGTCTTGCGCTATAACCGTAGCGAAGGGGTGGCCCTATACGTGCCGTTCGACCCGGGCACCGAGGGAATCCCGGGGCTGACCGTGCGCGGGTTTCTGGGATACGCTTTCGGACCATCCCGATGGTATGGCCGACTGGCAATCGGCGAGTATCTGTTCAACAATCGGTTGGCCCTGGTGGTGGAGGGACACCGGGAACCGCAGAACGACGATTTCTGGCGGGTCACGCCGACGGAAAATTTCCTGGGCGCCTTACTGATCCACGAGGACTGGTACGATTGGTACCAGACTGAGGGCGTCAGCGGCTCGGTTATTATGAACGGCCCCTGGCTCTCAAAGCTGCGCATCCAATATTTGAGCGAAACCCATAATAGATTGGCAAACACAGCCAAGTGGAGCTTGTTCGGCGGGGACAAGCAGTTCCGGGAAGCCTGGAGAATCACTGAAGGTAAAGATGTCAACTTGAGTGTAGGACTGGCGCTGGGTAGGCCGGTAGGTCTTTTTCACCGGAATCTGGCAATCAGCACCGACCTGGGCTACACACAGAGCGTTGAGGGGTCCAGCTTCGACTACACCCGGCAGGATGTGGCCTTCGAGACGTTCCTGCCATTGCATTACCTGATTGGCATCCGGGTCTCCGGCCGGGCAGGGAGTATACTTTCAAATGCAAATGCCGCGAATGTCCTGGCCAATACAGAAGACTATGGCCGGCAACACCTGACGCCGTTGGGCGGCATCGGCTCGGTGGGCGGTTACCGGTACAAGTCGTTCGACCCGGGCAATCATTATGGACTGCTGCGGGTGGCTATCACCATGCTATCGGGTGACCGGGACAACGTCTACCGTCTAAGCTGGCACTACGGCAATAATTGGAGCAGCTCCAACAGCATGCTTTCGGGCGATTTCATCAATGAAATCCAGGATGGCGGCCGGCATAGCGCCGGCATCGGATTCGGTGATGGAGACGGCGATTTCCTGCTGGAAATCTATAAACCCCTTACCGGCGTCCAGAGTACTTCCGGCGATTGGACCCTGTATTTAAGATTGCTTGACTTTTAAGGATCCATAATGCGGTACTTGAACCAGCTTCCCATACTACTCCTGGCCATACTGCTCACCAGAGCCGGCGCCGGGGATAAACGGACCATTCTGACCATCGACGAGCCCCTCGATGAGAATGTCAAGAGCATGGCCATAGAAATCGAATTCGGCTTTGGTGAGATCCGGCTGGAACGAGGCAATCCGGCCAAGGCGGTGACCGGCTACATGCAGTATGATGAGGAATCGATCCGCCCCAGTGCCAAATACAAAGTGGAAGGTGACCGGGCCTATTTCCGCCTGGTTACCAAGAGCCGCCACCGGGGGTGGAGCCTGGATGCCTCCTTCGATTCCCCTGAGAGTGAAATTTATTTCACTACCCGGGTGCCGCTGGATATCGACTTTTCCTGCGGCCTGGGGGAGGCCTGGCTGGACCTGGGGGAGCTGCAGGTGCGGGAGCTATCCCTCGAAAATGGCCTGGGAGAAACCACCCTGAACTTCTCCACCCTGAACGGGGTGGAGTTACGGAGCCTGTCGGTGGATAACGGCTTGGGGGAACTAACCGCCTTGAATCTATCCAACGCCCGGACCAAGATACTCAGTTTCGATTGTGGCCTGGGTTCAGCCACCCTCGATTTCCGGGGCGAAAGCCGGCACGATATGGATGTCGATATTGAGGTGGGTCTGGGGAGCGTGTCGTTGATGATTCCTCGCGGCTACAACGTGGATCTGGATGCCGAGGAGAATTTCCTATCCTCAATTAACGCCCGGGGCCTGGAGCGGCTGAGCCGCAGTCGTTACCGCAGCTACGATTACGACCCCAAAAAACCTACTATTCGTATCGAAGCTTCAGTGGGCCTGGGAAGTATCGACCTGCTATGGATTGATTGACCGTCCGCCGGTGCGGCCCAAACTCAACATATCACTATAATTCGTGCTCCGCGGCAGGCCGCTAATGAGCAATCAGCATTCAGCGGTCAGCGATCGGTTTATGGCCGAGCCCGGCGGCCGGTACCGGGTCGAAGACCTGACCGTTCGCCTCGCTTCGAGCTCGATGCAGGGTGTTGTGCTCGATGCGGAAGGGGAACCTCTTGCAGGGGCACCGTTTGGCGCCCGCTCTGCTAACTTTAGAATCACGCCGCGCGAGCCTAGACTCGAACTGTTCCCCCGCACGGGACCCGGCGGCGAATTCAATCTCCCCCAGATGCTCCCCGACGAGCGGCTCTCCTTCTGGGTTGTCCTCTCGGAGAACACCGCGCACATCTGGCAAGGCCTGGAGCCCGGCGGGGCGGACATTCGGCTAAGCCTCGCCGATGGCATGAGAGTCGACCTACCGCCCGATTGGCTCAGGATGGGAGGCCTGGAGGCTCGCGCGCTCAGAAACACGCGCGTCGAGGGGGACGTCGTGAACTTCGAGCTTCCCGATCTCGAGGGAAACATGGTCTCGCTGGACGATCCTCGCTTTGCGAACAAAGTTTTGCTCGTCAATATCTGGGGATCGTGGTGCGGCCACTGCCGGCGGGAGATTCCCCACCTGATCGAACTGAAGAAAAAGTATGGAGCCCGCGGGCTCGAAATCATTGGAATTGCCTTCGAAGAGGGCGAACCCGCCGAGCGGAGGCGAGCGGTTGAGCGGTTTGCAGAACGCCTGCAAATGAACTATCCGATACTCCTCGGCGGCATACACGAGAAGGGAAGCGTTGAGTCCGTGCTGGTCGGGCTGCAAGACTTCCGTGGATTCCCGGCGACCCTTTTCATTGAAAGGGGGGGGACCGTCGAACACGTCCAGGTCGGTTTCGTCGGGGGGACTCCCGAACGCCTGGCTTGGCAGCTTCGTCGGACCGAGGAACGGATCGAGCGTCTGCTGCGATGATCAGGCGGAGCAGGGC
>JACZSB010000267.1 GCA_022574435.1 Fidelibacterota bacterium | reverse complement strand
GGATCAGCAGCATCGTCGAATACAACAAACACCCGACCACCGCCCGCGGCCTTTGCCAAGGACGCACTAAGGGCGGCATCTTCCTGAGGCACGGGAGAAATAATGCTCTGAGACTGCTCACTACAGCTGGTCAGGAAGAACCCGCCAGCCAGCAGCAGAAGGCTCAGACCGATAAAAGATCGCGAAAATCGAAGTCGTGCTGAATGCATCTTTAATTCCCTTATTTAATCTATTTTGATAATCATTTGCTGCCCTCCGATTAGCGGGGCATGTGCGGCTAGTAGTTGTTCATGACTTCAAATGATGTTAATGATCACTATATCGTTAGCCAATGGAATCTTCAACTTCCCGTAGCTCTTCTCACTTCTCGGAAATTTTTATTCCTTCGCGAGTTGACACAGCCTAATAATTAAATATCAATCACTCCTTAAGTATCGCTGCTATAAAATGGTCAATTACCATGCCAAAGCATCACCAAGAGGGAGGTCGATCCATTTGAGCTTTTGAGTATGATAGATGCCGCTCAAGGCAGGGAATTATTATTCACTTGCGGCACTTTGAGCCGATCACCTCCCACCCACGGTTGCCAGGTGTAGGACCAACCTACAAGTCGGAGGCCGTATTGGGCTCCAAAAATTTATCCTAGTAGATCTTCGCAGTTGTTTTAAGACTTGGTAAGTGACTGTTAGTAACACTCTTGCTAGTTTATTTCAATGAGCCTGGCTGGTGGGCCCGGTAGGATTCTGATCCGCGTCTGGCACCACGCTGTTCACGGCGGACCTTCGCTAATTTATCCCTGGGCCTACAGTCAGCACAGCAGTTACCACCTTTTAGTGGGTCTTATCAAGAGGCAAATAGCCCCTATTAAAGCCCCCCTCTGGAACACGAACCGCTCTGATGGGGCTTCTTGACCCATACTACTACCCGCCCATTGCGCCAGTCCGGCCATGGTAGTGAAGTCCAATTGGCGACGGATGTCACCTAAGGCCAACCCCAACCGGCCGGCGCCGAAGGGTGTCAGTAAGGGGGCGTAAGCCCCCGCCAGGGAATGGGAGTACTCGCCAGGGCTGCTGGTTACGGGCATTCCGGACCTATGTGCCGTGAACGACTAGGGCTGCCCTGGGGCTTTCTCACCCTAATGCAGCCGACGTAATTTGCTGGTGTCATGGATATTCTCGGCTACTCATTATACCTAGGCGGTATTTTCCTGGCCGCTGTTTTGGGAGCCCTGCCGCCCCTATTGGGGCATTGGAGCGACAGGCAGCTCCATCGCTTCGTGGCCTTCGGGGCAGGCACATTCCTCGGGGCTGCTTTTTTCCACCTGATACCTCAAGCCCTGGACGTCTATCCCGGCCTCCTTACCAATTTCACCCTGCTCTCCGGTTTTATGCTGATGCTTTTTGTAGAGCGGGTGTTGGTCAGCCATCGCCACCCGGACGGGAACACGGCAGTGCTCCATCGCCATCAGGTGATGAGCCTCAGCACCTTTATCGGACTCAGCCTCCACAGCCTGATGACCGGTTTGGCGCTGGGGGCCGGCCTCAGTCGCAGCGGTTCGGCAGCCATCATTTTCCTGGCAATTGTCAGCCACAAAAGTGTGGCCGCCTTTTCCCTGGCAACCGTATTTCGGCTGTCGGAGCTATCGACCCGGCGCAGCCTGGTTTATCTAGCGGTTTTCGCCGTCATAACGCCCATCGGCGCACTCCTGTCACTGCCCCTGATGAATGTGTTGACGGAAGTGCATTTGACCATCCCCAATTCCCTGGCGGCGGGGTCTTTCATCTACGTGGCCACCATGGACTTGCTGCCCGAAGCTTTCCACGATCAAAATCGGCGCGTCCGCACTTTTATTTTCCTGAGCGTCGGTATCCTGCTGATGCTGGGTCTGGGCCTGCTGGGTATCTAGTCCAACCGGACCCACACCCCACTATTGTCGTAATACTCTGACCAGTGGGTCGAAACGGGACAGATCGGTCTTGTACGCGTCGTAGGAAAATACGCAGATGGCCCCGTATCCCCGCTGCCGGGCCTGGCGGACTTTGCGCGCCGCCGCTGCCGGGCTCTGATTGTAAACCGCCACCCCCATGATTACCGCATTGCGGAAATGTTCCGGTAGCTCGGCGGCAATGCCATCCAGGTGCTGCCGGTATTCATCCAGCCCCACGGCGTAATTCATCGGTAGCGCATAATCCAATATGCCGTCGCGCAGCCAGGCGGCCCAGTCCTGGTAATACTTGTTACGGGCCTCCCGGGCGTCCGGCTTGACCGCCGATGTGAGCAGAACTTCCTTGCCGCTGATAGTGATGATGGCATGCAGGGATGTAACCAGACTGGTGATTTTCTGCCGGCGGTAATCGTTCCACAGCTCAGCCTGCTCGGAAAGTATTATATCACCGCTGGTGGCCCCGGACCGGCCTTTGTCCAGTTGGCGGGGATCGAAATTGTACCGTCGGCGGAAGACACCGATCCCCTCCTCATTATAGCCATAGTCGAAGTCGAAGTACCGGCTGTAATCCAGGTGCAGGCCGTCTATATTGTAATTCAGGATTAACTCGGTGAACACCGCCTGGAGATAATGGTTGACTTCGGGATGAGTGGGGGCCAGATAGATCCCTTCGAAGGCGCCGTCCCTGGGGGCTGCCAGATCTATATCGCGCTGGGCTCGTCCGGCGGCATCCACTTCCTGCCATTCCGGGTGCAGATGGTACACGTGGGTCCGGGCGGCCGGCGGCCGACGGGCAGACCAGATTAGATAGGTGGTCACCCAGGCGTGGACGTTCAGGCCCAGCTGATGGCCCCGGGATACGGCATATCCCAGGGGATCGAAGTCGCGCTCACGGATCCGGTCGCTCCGGGGAACTATTAAAGAGTTGTAGTAGGCGTCGCCGCGACCCCGGATCTGTACGAAAACATGATTGAAACCGCTTTCACTGGCGAAGGTCAGGGCGCGGTCAACCTCTTCCCGGCTGACCATACTCTCACGGACGATCCATAGCCCCCTGATGTTCAGCGGCGGCAACTGTTGGGCCGCCAGAAAGGGCTGTAAAACAAAAAAGGCAGCCGCCAGGACTACCTTTAGCGGTTGCTGATTGATCGCCCCGCTACTCCTTGGTCTTTTTATCTGACTCGGACTCTGTTTTAGCCTCAGGTACCGCAGCCAGATCCACCAACTCCACCAAGGATACCGGTGCGCGGTCATTGGTCCGGAACCCCAGCTTGATTATGCGGGTATATCCCCCAGGCCGATCGGCAAACTGTGGCGCAATTTCCTTGAACAGGATATCGGTGACCTGCCGGCCGTAAGCTCCGGGGAGAGTTTTCAGCACCTGCCGCCGGGCGTGCAGCGATCCATCTTTGGCGAAGGTGATCAGAGGCTCCACGAAAATACGCAACTCCTTGGCCTTGGCGTCCGTGGTCTGAATCCGCTTATGGATAATCAGTGAGGACGCCAGGTTCCGCAGGAGTGCCTTGCGGTGGCTGGCCTTGCGGTTGAGCTTGCGCCCCCTTTTCAAATGCCGCATGTCGTGCGCCTTCCTAGCTTTCCACCAGGCCCTGGTCGATTCTCATGCCGAAGGAGAGACCCATCCCACCCAGTTTTTCCTGCAGCTCGGTGAGAGACTTGCGCCCGAAGTTCTTGAATTTCAGCATCTGGTTCTCTTCCTTGGTAACCAGCTCGTAAATAGTCGAAATTCCAGCCGCCTGCAAGCAGTTGTGGCTGCGCACCGACAGTTCCATCTCATCGATGTTCTTTTTCAGCAGGTTACGCAACTTGATATCTTGATCGTTGATTTTATCCTCTACCGCAGCGATCCGGGTCGACTCCTCGAAAGTGAATATATCAGCCAGTTCATGGAGCAGGGTGGCAGCGTAATTGGCCGCGTCCTTGGGGGAGGTGGATCCGTCGGTATGGATATCCAGGGTCAGCTTCTCCTGCTGATCCTTGGAAGCCGGAATTGGCGTCACCTCGAAGGTAACTTTAGTAACGGGGTTATGGATGGCATCGAGGAACAGGGTCCCCAGGGGAGCGTCGGGCAGTTTGTTCCGGTCCGCCGGTACATAGCCTTTGCCCCGGCTTACCCGCAATTCCATTTTAACCTCGCCGCTCCCATTCAATGTGCAAATTTCCAGGTTGGGATTGAGCACCACGAACTGTTCGGTGGCCTCGCCGATCTGACCGGCCTTGAAAGGACCATTCCCGCTGAGCGTGACTGTTATGGGATCTGGTTTAAGGTCATTTAGCTTAAATCGCACCTGCTTAAGATTCAGCACAATATCGGCCACATCCTCAATTACACCGTCAATAGTGGAAAACTCGTGCTGGACCCCGTTGATCTTGATGGAGGTGATGGCCGCCCCCGGAATGGAGGTGAGCAGAATCC